>JAQXGN010000016.1 GCA_029006735.1 Caryophanales bacterium | reverse complement strand
GTTAAGAAATTCATTCATTATTTTAATAATGAGCGATTAGCTTATGCTTTAAATTATAAAAGCCCAATCCAGTATAGAACTGAATTAGGCTTTAATTAAATCTTTTTTTATAAAGTGTCTACGAATACTTTACAAGTTCACTATGGGCTCATCTATTTTTTTTTTTTGTATCCATAAAATGAATCTTTATGTATAGTTGATAATTCTATTTTTTTCTTTATTCATAATCAATGACAGTTGTATACTTTTTAAATTGTAGAATATAATTTTTGGTCTATAAGCTTCTAAACCTTGATTTTCTTCGGGTAGGGGGGGTATATTTATAAGTGATATCAAAATTTTTTGAAATTGATTATTAAATATTTTAATAAAAATAAATTGTGGAGGAACTCAAGTGATTAAAATAGCAGTTGTCGATGATGAATTAGAAATGTCAACTTGTTTAGAGTCTTTTATCAAAAAATACGAGAGTGAACATTCTATTTTTTGCCACGTTTCAGTTTTTAATAGTAGCCTTGCTTTTTTAGATGACTTTGATTCTAATTATGATGTTATTTTTCTTGATGTTGATATGCCTCATTTAGATGGATTATCGTTAGCTAAATTGATTCGTGAAAAAGATTCATTTGTTACTATTGTATTTGTATCTAATCTTAAAAAGTTTGTTATCAAAGGCTATGAAGTTAACGCAATGGATTATATTATTAAGCCAGTTGATTATAAAACATTCGAAATGAAAATGGATAGAATTGTTGCTGTTTCAGAAAAATATAAGAAGAAAAAGATTAAATTAAAAACAAAAGATGGGTTCGTTGTTGTTGATATAATGGACATTACTTATATTGAAGTTAATGGTAGTTATTTAACTGTTCATACAATTAAAGATTCTTTTAAAGTAAAAGGGCCTTTATATGTAATCACCGAAGAACTAGGTAATACGCATTTTGCTTTATGCAATAATTGTTATTTAGTAAATATGAATTATGTAGAAAAATTTGATAAAACACAAGTCGTAGTGAATGGAGATAATCTATTATTCTCTCGTCATAAAAAGAAAGAATTCTTAGAAAAACTAGATGCATATTTGGGGAATTTAAGATGACATTTTTAAGCTTTTTTACTATATTTCGATTTTCAATCGCATTATTTATTTTTACATCTATTTTTGTGATATATATGCCAAAAAGAAAGTATTTTTGGATAAGATGTATATCATTTTCTTTAATATACGCTCTAGCAGTAGTTTTTTTGAATACTAAAGGTGTAATGAGATCAATGACACTAGGGTGGCTAAATCTTTATTTCTTAGTATTTATTGTATTAATATTTTTTGGATTATTCTTATGCTTTAGAATAAGGATTAAATATGCATTTTTCTTTGGCCTATCTGGATATTTGATGCAGCATTTATATGATCGATTATATTACTTAATTCTTTCTTTTTTTGATTCTAATCTACCTACAGTAGTTAATAATATTATCGCTTATGCATTATTTATAATTCTCTTAGTTCTATCATATTTCTTATTTACTCGTAGAACTAAGAATGAAAGAATGACCGCATTGACAGAAAGAACAAATAATATTTTATTTGTTATTTTGATGGTTGTATCTTTCTCTGTTGTCTATTTATTAAGTTGTTACATGATGTTTGGAGAACGACAAGATACTAAGAGTGTAAAGGTATATGGAATCTTACTTTGTGTTATTCTTTTATTCACACTATATGGTATTTTTGATGTAGATATTTTAGCTCGTGATAAAAAAACATTAGAAAAAATAATTGAATCTAATCAAAAGAATTCTAAATTAAGCGATGAGAGTTTAAAAATCATTAATATGAAATTGCATGATGTTAAAAACATCTTTGAAAAATATGATAATGATCCACAGAATAAAGAATTCTTATTGGAATTAAAGAATGCAGTTCAAAACTATGATAACACTTTCCAATATAATAATGAGGTTCTTCAAACAGTTGTTATTGAAACTAACTTAAGATGCTTAGAAGAGAATGTTTATTTTTCTGTGATGGTAGATGAATCTAAATTAGATATATTTTCTAAAGCAGATTTATTCTCTCTATTAGGTAATGCATTAAATAATGCTCTTGAAGCAGTTTTAAACGTTGATGAAAAAGATTCGAGGTTTATTAAGTTTAGTATTTCTTCAAAAGGAAAGATGTTGACAATTCATGTTGAAAATAGTTTTGTCAAAGAATCATTATTATTAAACGGTAAGAATATTGTTACTTCTAAACAAGATAAAGTAAATCATGGTATTGGATTAAAAAGTATTCAATATATTACAGGAAAATATAAAGGAATATTTGATTATCAAGTGGATGGAAATATATTTATTCTCAATTTATTATTCCCATTAGATTAATCATCTTTTTGCTATTAAAACTATTAATAGATTCTCTTATATTTTTATTATAAGAGAAAAAGAAGTTTTTTTATTTTTTTCGTGTCAATAATCAGCATTTTTAGATAGTCAAAACACAATAATTGGTAATATACATAGAGGTATGAAGCGAAATCACTATTTTTTAGAAATTATTTATTGATGATTAGATTAATCTTTTTAACTAAGATAAAACATATTCATATTATTTTTTTAAATCGTTTATGGAGAAAGATAAATATGATCATTATTTTAGAATAACTAAAAAAATTATTAAATATATGAAAAATGAAAGCGCTTATATTTTTTCGACAATTTATCTCTAATTTCGAGCAAGTTATCGATTAATACAATTTTAAAAAAATATTAAATGTTATAATCGAGCTACGTATGGGCACACGTTCGTGGCTAATACAAAAAGGAGAAAATATGAAAAAAACTACTAACAAAATCTTAGCAGTTGCAGTTGCTTCATTAGCTTTCTTAATGGCAGGCGCTGGAACAGTAAGTGCAGCAAATGGAGTATATGCTGCTAGTAACCAATTAGGTTTTCATCCTGATTTCACAACTTTTGAAGAGTTAGAAAACTACGCTAAAAGTTTAAACATTGAAATCGCAGATGAATCAATGGTTTTATTAAAAAACAAAAATAACGCATTACCACTTAGTGGTAATAACATCACATTATTTGGTGCAAGATCATATGAACCAGTATATGGTGGTACAGGATCAGGCTCAGTTTCAAGTGGTTCTTCTATTGTCGATGGCTTATTAGCTGCAGGTTTTAACCTCAATAACAAAGTCATGCAAAACACTATTTTAAATAGAGCTACTGCTACAGTATCTGCAGGTATGTTTGGTGGCGCTTCAGCAGTTGTTGTTGATAATACTGTTGATAAAGTTGCTGATGAATCATCATATGATTTATATGACGATGCAGCTGTAATTACAATTGGTAGAGCTGGCGGTGAAGGTTCAGACTTATTCACAAAGAATGTAGCTACTCACGCTGATAAATCAGATCACGTTTTACAATTAGATGACAATGAAAGAGAATTAATTAAACATGCAAAACAACACTTCTCAAAAGTTGTCGTATTATTAAACATTGCAAATGTAATGGAACTTGGTGAATTAGTTGCTGATGATGGTGAATTATCAGTTGATGCTATTTTATGGGTTGGCCAAGGTGGACAAAATGGTTTCGAATCAGTTGGTAGAATCTTAAATGGTACAGTTAACCCATCAGGTAGAACATCAGATATTTGGCCAGCTGATTTCAAAAAAGATCCAACATGGCAAAACTTTGGCGATAATACTCAAGTAGTATTAGGCGTTGATGAAGAAGGTAAAGAAATTAGATCTTCAAATAAATATATCAATACAAAAACAGCTGAAGGAGAAGGAAAAACAAGTACTACATATGGTACAGAAAATGAAGAAGGTATTTATCTTGGTTATAAATATTATGAAACACGTGCAGCTGTCGATTCATCATTCAATTACGATGAAGAAGTTGTATTCCCATTCGGTTATGGTTTAAGCTATTCACAATTTGAACAACATTTAGCAATTACAGGTGCAGAAGTTGCAACATTAGTAAATGCAGCTTCATCAATGGATGACTTCATTAATGTTCCAGTTAGAGTTAAAAATACTGGTACTGTAGCAGGTAAAGAAGTAGTTCAATTATATAACCACGCTCCATACACAACTAATGAAATTGAAAAATCAGAAGTATGCTTCGTAGGATTTGGAAAAACAAAATTATTAAGACCAGGCGAACAACAAATCGTTAATGTAAAAGTTAGAGTTGGTGATTTAGCATCATTTGACTATAACGATGCAAACCACAATAACTTTGCAGGTTGGGAACTTGAAGCAGGTGCATATCAATTAAGATTACAAAAAGATTCACATACTGTAATTGACTCAGTTGATGTAACATTAAATGCAGGTGCATTCAATAAAACAGGTGAAAAGATTGTTGGTGCTCTTTCAAATGATTTATCATATAACGTCTTATCAAAAGGTGATGATTACGATACATTATTAAATATGAAAGAGGAAGACTCAAAATCAAAAATGAAACTAATGACAAGAACTGATTTTGCAGGTACATTCCCAACAGCTCCAGTCGAAGCAGAAAGAGACTATGGTAATAGAATTGGTGCTTTACAAACACGTAGTGCATCAATGGGTGCATCAGGTCAATCAAAAGATAAACCAAATGGTGAATACTTAAGATATAACAACTACTACAATGCATCAGATGATAGAGAAACAGACCCATGGTACAAAACAAATGCTGATATCCCAGCAGATTGGACACAAGCAACTGATAAAACAGCTAGAGTTGATGGAAAAACAGCTATTCAATTATTCGAAATGGCAGGTATTGATCCACAATCTGACGAAGTAGTTACTACTCAAGCAGGTCATGTATTCAATGGAAAAACAGGTAGAGAAGCATGGACAATGTTCATGAACCAATTAACATATGATGAATTAGCAGCATTATTAGCAAATGGTGGTTATAGTACTCCAGCATTAGCTTCAGTAGGTAAGAAATTACAAGTTGACCAAGATGGTCCAGGACAATTAAAAACAAGTAATAGTGTTATGGGTACAGTTGCAAAAGGTAAATCTGGTTTAGCTTGGGTATGTGAAACAAACGTTGCTTCAACATTTAACAAAGATTTAGCTTACAAACAAGGTAAAGTTGTTGGTAACGAATCATTAATGATTGGTGTTACAGGTTGGTATGGTCCAGCTATGAATACACACCGTTCTCCATTCGCAGGACGTAACTTTGAATATTATTCACAAGATGGTGTCCATGGTGGATATATCGCAGCTGAAGTTGTAAGAGGCGCACAAGAAAAAGGCTGTGTTGTTTACTTAAAACACTATTCATTAAATGATCAAGAAACAAACCGTACAGAAGGTATTGCAGTATTCGGTACAGAACAATCATTCCGTGAAAATCAATTAAAGAACTTCGAATATGCAACAAAATATGGTAACGCAACAGGTGTTATGACAGCATTCAACTCAACAGGTGCAGTTCCATCATTTGGTAACTACATGATGAACGTTGAAATCTTAAGAGAAGAATGGGGCTTCAAAGGTGCAGGTGTTACTGACTACTACATGGGTGGTATGGCATATGCTAACTACATTCAACGTGGTGGTTGTGAATTATTATTAAATACAAAGATCTCATATAGTGAAACACAACAAGGTTCACAATCAAGACAAAGTATCGATGGTGTTTGGGATGCTTCATTAAGAGAAGGTAAAGGTGGCGTTCTCGCTGGTAACTTAGTAGGTGATCCAGCAGTTGGTACAGAATCTCCAACACAATACTTTACAATTAGAAATGCTGCTATGAACGTATTATATTCATCAGCAAATTCAAACAACATGCAAAATGGCTTAGATACAATTACTGCAGATGGTAAGAATATTGAAACATATGTTGCTGATACAACATCAATCAAAACACTTCCAAATGCTGCAATTAAAGGATCAGCAGCTATTTCTGAAGAAGTCACAAAAGGATTACCAGTAAGATACGAAGGTGTTAACTTACCAGAAGGTATTGTTGTCGATGAAAAAACAGGTGCAATCACTGGTTCTATTAAAGAAGAATTCAAAGGTAAGATTACAGTTAAAGCTATTATTGATAACTGGCTTGCAAGAACAGCAACAATTGATTTAGTTGTTGAAAACTTAAAAGCAGCAGCAGGCTCAACAATTACAGTTAATATTAATGATATAGGTGTCAATATTTATAAAGTCGGTGATCCATATAACGGAAACGCTTCAAGACCAGTCTTAACAAATGAAGTTACAGTCACAGGTGAAGGTGTCGTTTATGATCCAGAAACAGGTAATATCACTGTTGAAGTTGGTAATGAAGATGCTAAAATCACTGTAAAACAAACAGGTACTTATCAAAACGGATCGAGACAAGGTAATATCAATCTTACTTCTACAGTTACAGTTTATGCTCAATTACCAGAAGTACAAGTACCAGAATCACATGGTGGTATTGTTTCTACAACAATTAACGAATCAGGCGAATTAGTCATCGAATACGAAGATGGTACAGTTGTTAACCTTGGTGTAGTCGTTGGACAAGATGGACAAGATGGTGCAAAAGGTGACAAAGGTGATACAGGTGCAACAGGTCCAAAAGGTGATAAAGGTGACAAAGGTGACACAGGTGCAACAGGTCCACAAGGTCCTGCAGGAGCTGACGGTAAAGATGGTACAGATGGAAAAGATGGCGTTGATGGAAAAGGATGCGCAGGTTCTATCGTAGCAACAACAACAGTTCTTGGCTCATTAGCTCTCGGTGCAGCAGCTATCGCTTTAAAGAAGAAAAAAGAAGAAAAATAATTTAAATATTATAAAAATCTTATAATTGCAAATGGCTCTCAGGTGTAAACTTGGGGGCCAAATGCACTTTTATTACATAAGGAGGAATTTATGAAAAAAGGAACAAAAATGCTATTAGGAGTAGCTTTATTATCAACTGTTTTATTCGGTTGTGATAAACCAGTTACTAGTGATGTTAGTTCAAATAACTCTCAAGATACAAACGAAGTAACAACAGAAAAGCCAACAAGTAATGTAGCAACATCGGAAAAACCAACAAGTAATGTAGCTACATCAGAAAAACCAACAAGTAATGTAGCAACATCGGAAAAACCAACAAGTAATGTAGCAACATCGGAAAAGCCAACAAGTGATGTTGGTGGAGGAGAAGTTATAGGTGCACCAGAACACTTTATTCCACATGCACCAGGTCAAGTAACATATGTTTTTGAAGCAGAGTGCACTAATTTATCAAATAAACAAGGTCCAGGTTATTCAGGTGCTGCAGGTGAAAATGGAATGGCTGCTTTAACAGATGATGAATCAGTTGGTTATGTATCATATTTATATAGAAGTGGTAACTCAGTTAATTTCTTAATTTTCTCAGATAGAGAAGTTAAGGATGCAAAATTAGATTTAAGATGTGCTGGTGAATTCTTTAATCTTCGTTTATCTCCAGAAAACTATGCAATTCGTGTTGATCCAGTAAATGATGAAGACTTACGTTCTTATCAAGATGGTGGTGCTTTAGGTAACTGGGATGAATTCTTCTTAAATTATTATTCTCCAGCAGGAGAAGGAGAATTTAAAGGCTATTATATTGATGAATGGATTTGTAAAACAATCGATATTAATGCAGAAGGTTCAATGGGTGCTGTAGGTTGGGACACATTTGCAATCACAACTTCTTTAACTTTATATAAAGGAGTCACTTCAATATCATTTATTACAGATAATTCGGATGCTCCATTAGGAACAATGGCTGCTGTTGCTCCAGTTATTGATAACATTCAAATTACAACAACAGCACAATTAGGCTTTGTTGATGTAAATAAGAACATTCCTGGATATAACAAAGCTCCAATTTATATTAAATAATTGAGGAAAAAATATGAAAAATAAAAAATTAATTCCTTGGATTATTACAACTACTGCCGTATTATCTATCGGAGTAGTTGTTAATGTCCTTGCAACACAATCCTTTTACGATATTATTTGTACTGTTCTCTCTGATAGAGGAACAATGGAAATTGTAGGAACAGAAAAATCTAGATTTGAAATTCCAGAAAATATCAAAACTAAGAAAGATGCAAAAGAATATGGTAAGAAAGTCACAAGAGAAATCTGTGAAGAAGGATTTACATTATTAAAAAATAAAGATAAAGCACTTCCATTAAAAGAAGGTGCTAAAGTATCAGTTTTTGGTAAAAACTCTGTTAATATTGCATATGGTGGATCAGGATCAGGCGCTGCTGATACTTCAGAGATTAAAGATATTTTTACATCTTTAGAAGAATCTGGTTTCCAATATTCAAAAGGATTAAAAGAGTTTTACGAAGATCCAAATAGATCAGGTAAAGGTAGAGATGCAAATAACTCTGATTTAGATAATGGTAACACAGTTGCAATTTCTGAATCATTCGTTGGTGAAACACCAATTGATAAGTATTCTGATGATGTATGGAATACTACAGATGGCTATAAAGATGCAGCATTAATTGTTATCACTCGTATCGGTGGAGAAGGTGCTGATTTACCAAGATCTGCAGATGATCATATTCTAAAATTACGTCCAGCAGAAAAAGATTTAATTAATGCTGTAAAAGGAAAAGGATTTGAAAAAGTCGTTTTATTATTGAATACTGCTTCTGCAATGGAATTAAAAGATGTACAAGAAGATGCTGGTGTCGATTCAATTCTTTGGATTGGATTTGATGGTACAGAAGGTATGTCTGCTCTTGGAGAAATCTTAAAAGGAAAAAGATTAGATGGTTCTTTAATTTCTCCATCAGGAAAAACAGTTGATATTTATCCTGCTGACTTTACAAAAGATCCAACATGGAATAACTTTGGTGGAGCTTTAGGCACAGTAGGTAAAATTAGCGGTGATGCATATTATGAAAAAGTTGGTCGTGGTACAGTAGATACTCAAGTATATTTTGCTGACTATGAGGAAGGTATCTATTATGGATATCGTTATTATGAAACGGCTGCAGCAGAGAATCACATTAATTATGATGAAGCAGTTGTCTATCCATTTGGATATGGTGAATCATATACAACTTTCTCTTGGGAATTAGTTAATAAAGCAAGTATTCCAACAACTCTTGAAAAGAATACTGAAATGCAATATCGCGTTAAGGTAAAAAATACTGGTACATATCCAGGAAGAGATGTTGTTGAATTATATGTTACTCCACATTACAATGATGGTGGCATAGAAAAGAGTGCAAAAGTCTTAGTTGGTTTCGCAAAAACTAAAGAATTACAACCAGGAGAAGAAGATACAGTTATTATTACTGTTGATAGCCCATATACATATGCTTCATATGATTATAAGGGAATTAGTGGTAAAAAAGGCTATGTTGTTGAGGCTGGAGATGATTATAAATTCACATTATCAACTGACTCACATCATGCAAAAGATATGAATGATGCAGTTATCACTGCAAGTGTAAAAGAAGATATTCGTTATGAAAAAGATCCAGTAACAAACTGTGATGTTAAAAACCTTTTCTCTGATAATGAAGATAAGTCATTAAATTCAGATTCACAATTAGGAAGTATTTTATCTCGTTCAAATATTGAAGGCACATGGCCTAAAACAAGAACTAATGAAGAAAAAATGGTTGGTTCAGAAATTAAAGAAGGCTGGAATATCACTAACGAATGGATTAGTTCTATTAAGAGTGAA
Source organism: Caryophanales bacterium (assembly GCA_029006735.1). Lineage (GTDB taxonomy): Bacteria > Bacillota_I > Bacilli_A > RFN20 > CAG-449 > UBA3210. Next base: position 26,515 of record JAQXGN010000016.1, on the reverse strand, counting down.
GAAGCAAATCCAAATAATCCAAATGATTTATCTACAATGCCAACTGTAAATAACAATAAAGATATTATGATTACTGATTTAGTTGGAAAAGATTATAATGACCCATTATGGAAAGATTTTATTGAACAATTAACAGTTAAAGAAATGAATGATTTAGTAAATAAAGGTGCTTTCCAAACAATTGAAATTAGTCGTTATAATGTCCCACCTACAGATAATACAGATGGCCCAGTCGGTTGGGTTAACTTTATGGATAAAGCAACTTTCAATGGTACATGTTCATATTGTAATGAAGTTGTTGCCGCTTCAACTTGGAACATTCAACGTTTATTCGATATGGGTGTTGCAGTCGGTATTGAAGGTTTAATCGGTTCAACTGAAACAGAAAGAAATAGACCATATACTGGTTGGTATGCTCCAGGATTAAATTTACATCGTTCTCCATTTGGTGGAAGAAACTTTGAATATTATTCTGAAGATCCATTCCTTTCTGGACAAATGTCTGCAGCAATTTCTAAAGGAACTGCTTCAAAAGGTGTTTATACTTCATTAAAACACTTTGCAGTAAATGAAACTGAAACACATAGATCAATCAATGGATTAGTTACATGGCTTGATGAACAAACTTTAAGAGAAGTATACTTAAAAGGATTTGAAATTGCAATTAAAGGTGGTACTTCTGATTTCACAAATGAAAATAACAAAGCTTACTTTGGTGATTACGCAGAAACAAAACCAGTATCAGTAATGTCTTCATTCAATAGAATTGGTGAAAGATGGACTGGTGGAGATTATCGTTTATTAACTACTATTCTTCGTGACGAATGGGGATTTGAAGGATTTGTCATTTGCGATTTCAATACTTGTTCACATATGGTTAATAAAGATATGGTTTATGCAGGTGGAGATTTGAACCTTGAATCTGCAGGATTTAGAGTTTGGAAAGCAGATGCATCATCTGCAGCAGATGTAAATGTATTACAACAATGTTCAAAAAATATTTTATATGTTGTTGCTAATTCAAATGCAATTAGAGGTGAATTCATTACTCATATGCCAAAATGGGAAGTCGGCTTATTTGTCGGTGATGGTGTCATCTGTTTAGCATTAGCTGCTTGGGGTGTATTTGTATTTCTCCCAAAAAAGAAAAAAGTAACTGAATAAAATTCAGTAAAAAAATAAGGAGCATTTATGAATGCTCCTTTTCTATTTGCTTTCGATTTTTTTAGCTAAAGTAGTTAAATACTCTTTTTTTAACATATTTTCTAAAGAAGAATATGTATTAATTTCTTTATCTTTTAAAATAAAATGTAATCTATTAATAACATGATCATCATAGTTTTCTTCGATTTGATAATGCTCATCAGTTGCTCCATCTGCCTCTTCGTCAATTAAAGTCAATAAGCAACGTCTTAACATGACTAGTAAAGCATCTTCAATCCAATAAGAGAATTTAGTATGAGAAAAATTCTTTTCAATTGCTTTCATTTTTAGATATAATTCAAGTCCATCCTCAACATTATGCCACAGATCAACAAAAGCATAATCAAAATGATTTTGTGCCATTTTTTCCGCAAAAACAAATGCATCTGATGATATTATTTCAATCTTTTTTTTGTGTTCAAATTGAGGTAATATGTATTGCTTAAATAGTTTAATCGCATCATTATTAATTTCTACGATAGTAATTTTTTCTACGTTTTCTTTTAATGAAATCATGTATGGATAATACCCTAGACCTAATCCAAAAACTACAACTTTACCACTTGCTTCTTTAATTGATTGTTCCATCGTTTCAATTTCATGAGGAGTAATACTCATCCATATTTCATTATCTTGAGTTAAAGTTAAATATTTAAATGGCTCATTAAAGAATCCTAATGAAGTATATTCGGCAAAGTTATTATTCTCATCGACAATAACATCTTTATAAATAAATCCTTCATATGGAAGGAATGAGTCATATTTAAAATACCACTTACCTTCTTTTATTTGAGGGACTTTAATATTCTTATAATAAGGGTTATTGATATATTTTTTTGTATCTAATCTTTTTATTTCATTAATATGATTTAACTTTTCAATTTGTTTTAATTCGTAATCATCATAATCTAATTCTAATACGTCTACAAAACAATGATAAAAAGCCATTTCTAATGTGTGTTTGCGTTTCATATAGAAATCAATCATATTTTTATTAATTGAACATGATTCGTTCATTAAATAATACATGTACATAGTTGATACGTTCATGTTTGTTTCTCTTACACTAAGTAGAGCTATTATTTTTTGCATTTCGATTTTGTTTAGATTAATTTTCATACATAAAATTTATATCAAAAAAAAACATAAATTACAACCAAAACTATGTTATAATTGCATTTATAGAAAGGTGATTACTTAAAATGATTTATTATAATCGATTTAATGAATTTTTAAAGGGAAAGTTTAATCAAAGAGTATTAAAAATTTGTATTGATGGTGGATTTACTTGCCCTAATAGAGATGGAAGTAAATCATTTGGAGGATGCATTTTTTGTGGAGAAAGAGGATCAGGAGAGAACACAAATAGAATATCGATCAAAGAACAAGTTGAGAGATATTTTTCTTCTTATAGGAGTAAAAGAGCAAATGCTTTTATTGCATATTTTCAAAATTTTACAAATACATATGGAACTATTGATGAATTAAAAAGAAAATATGATGAAGCATTGATTGATGATAGAATTGTTGCATTAAGTATTGATACTCGTCCTGATTGCATAAATGAAGATGTGTGTGAATTGTTAAATGAATATCAAAAGAAGTATTTTGTTTATGTAGAATTAGGGTTACAGACTTCTAATGAATATACTCATGAGTTCATTAATCAAAAAATTAATAATGAAGATTTCATTAATGCAGTAAACTTATTGAATAAACATCATATTGATGTTGTTGTTCATATAATGGTTGGATTGCCAAATGAAAATCATGAAGATATTATTAAAACAGTCGACTTTTTACGGAAAATCAATTATCAAGGAATAAAAATACATTCTACATACGTCATTAAAAATACATATTTAGAATATTTACTTAATTCTAATAAATATCAACCTATTACATTAGAGGAATATGTTAAAGAATTAATCTATATTTTGACACATATTAAAGATGATATAATAATTCATCGATTAACTGGAGATCCGCCTAAAGATGTATTGGTATGTCCAGAATGGGCAAATCATAAAAAAAGAGTATTGATTAAATTAGAACAAAAAATGAGAGAGAATAATTATAAGCAAGGATGTTTTTATAATAAGAAAGATTAGATGTAGTATGGAAAAAACTAATGTTGGAAGATTACTTGATGCAAGTAATATAAAATATGAAATAATAACTTATGATTCATCTATTACGGATGGATGTTTAGTTGCTCAATCAATAGGAGAAAATAAAGAACAAGTTTTTAAAACTTTAGTTACTGTTAGTAATACAAAAGAGCATTTTGTTTTTTGCGTTCCTGTTAACTGTTCATTAAATCTTAAAAAAGCAGCAAAAGCAGTAAATGTAAAATCAATAGAAATGATTAAACAAAAAGAGTTGTTACCTTTAACTGGATATATTCATGGTGGATGTTCACCTATTGGAATGAAAAAGAAATTTGTGACAGTTATTGATGAAACAGCAATTCTATTTGATGAAATCTTTGTTTCTGCAGGAAAAGTGGGTTATCAATTAAAAATAAATCCAGCAGTATTAAAAGAATATGTGGATGCAAAATTTATTGATATATGTGATTAGATTGACAATTATATAGAATAATAGCATACTATTAATTGTAAATGCATCTATAGTTTAATGGTAGAATAAAAGCTTCCCAAGCTTTGGGTACGGATTCGATTTCCGCTAGATGCTCCATATATATTATTTAATGCGAAATTATAAGCATTGATATTAGTTAAGAAAGAGAAACTAAGAGGTAACTTAAATACTTCTTAGTTTTTTTATATAACAATATTAAATAAAAAAATCATTAATAATATTATCATTTTTCTAGAAATCATTTTTATTAATCCCAAAAAATATCTATAAAACTAAAGTAGAGTCGAATTCCACCTGGCGTTATTTGGCGGATAAATATATAAAAAAAGCCGGGGGAAACCGACTTTATCTAAATTATTTAATGGCGGAGAAAAAGGGATTTGAACCCTTGCGCCGAGTTACCAGCCTACGAGCTTTCCAAGCCCGCCCCTTCAGCCTCTTGGGTATTTCTCCATCGCTAAAATATAATACTATATAATATTTTAAATGTCATTAGTTTTTAACTATTTTATTATTTCGCTTTGTGTTATATGATATAATCATATTTAGGTGTTACTAATATGAAACAAGTTACTATTAATAAAAACCAAGAAGGACAAACAATATATAAATTTGTTAAGAAGTATCTTAAAGATGCTCCGATTTCTTTTATTGAGAAACTTTTTCGTATTAAAGATGTTAAGGTAAACGGAGTAAGAGTTAATAAAAATTATGTCATCTTTGATCAAGATGTGGTTCAACTATATGTAACTGATGCTCAACTCGAAGAATTTAATAAGCCTAGACAGATAGAAAAAATGAAGAATAAACCAGCGATAATCTACGAAGATGAAAATATTTTGATTTGTAATAAACCAAGTGGGTTATTAGTACATGGCGATGAAAAAGAAAAAAGAATCACATTAACTAATATTGTGAATAGTTATCTTTATGAAAAAAATGAATTTGATCCAGCAATGAATGAAGGATTTATTCCTGGCCCTGCTCATAGAATTGATAGAAATACTAGTGGTCTAGTTATTTTTGGAAAAAATATAAAAGCATTACAAAGTTTAGAAGAATTATTTAAAGAAAGAGATAATATTGAAAAACATTATTTAGCTTTAGTGTGTGGAAGACTAACTGAAGAAGGAACGATAAATAAACCACTTTGTAAGGATGAAAAACAAGGTAAAGTATATATAAGAAGTTTAGAAAAAGGCGGAAAAACCGCGATTACAAAGTATTCAATTGAAGAAATATTTAAAGATACCACATTGGTAAAAGCAGAATTGATAACAGGAAGAACTCATCAAATAAGAGTACATTTTGCTTCTATTAATCATCCATTAGTTGGTGATTCTAAGTATGGCGATTTTCAAAAGAATAAAGAATTTAAACAAAGATTCAATTATGAAGGACAATTCTTACATGCACATGAATTTAGATTCAAAAAAATCGATGGTTTTTTATCATATTTATCTAATAAAGTTTTTTTTGCTCCACTAGGAGAAAAAGAAAAAAATATTATTCAAGATTTAAAGAAAGATTGATTATATGAGAAATATTGAAAAAGGACTTTTACTTGCAGAAATGTTTTCTGCCAATACGGATTCCCATATTGGTCCTTTTATTGAGTGGATTAAACTAACTCCACAATATCAACTCTTTGAAGAAAGAAAAAAGAAATTACAATATAAGAGTTCACGCAGTGCTAGAAGAATATATAGTTATTTTAAACGTATCAATATTGAAAAAGTATCATCTATACAAGATGGGATGATTGTTTATGGCAAAATTAATTATCTATTGAGGATTTCTGATCCACAATGTTATACTAATCCACTTTTGATTGCTTATATAGAAGATAAAAATATGACAATAGGAGATTTAAAAGTCGAGTTTGATAATAAACTAATTACTTTAAATGAATTATCAAAATTAAAAGGTTTTTCCTTGGAATTAAAGGAAGAGGCGTTAAGAAGAGTTTTAGAAAAATGGGAATATGAATTACACTTGCAAGTACTTAATCCAGTAAATGAAATCGAAACAAGAAAACAATATATTCCTATTCGACATATTTTCACACCATTTCGTATTTTTGAACTAATATATTGTTTATTATTCACAATTATTATTTGTTCTATGTATTTTGCTAAATCAGATTTTTTGATGGGTATTACTCACTATGGAAATTCAAACATTGTAATTAATCTTACATATTCATTAGTTTTTTCATTTACATTACTTTTGGATTTGGTTGTGTTTTCTATATTCTTTATAAAAGGAAAGGAATATATGTTTTATATAAAGCAAAGAAAAATAGTGTTTCAAAAGATTAGACCTCATTCAATAAAAGTTTTTATGGAATTAAATTCATATTTACATAGTAAAGTAGCAAATATGGAATCGTTAGATGAGAAATTAACTAGTTTTAATTCTATCAGTAAATATTATAGTACAATTGAATATTTCCAAAATCGATTAGCAAAAAAGACATCAATAAAAAAAGATACTATTTCAATTGTAGAGAAGACATTTTTATTACTTCAATTTTTAGTTGTAATAGTTTTTATTGTTATGATTATTATGAAAATAGGAGGTAATTTATGATTAATTACAAAATTGTGATTCAAGATCAAGTTTTTACTTCCTTAATTGAATTTGGACGTAATATGTATTTGTATCCAGAAGCATGTGAAAGTTTAATTGTTTCGAATAAATTTTTAAAACTTCTATCAAAAATTGATCGTAAAAAATTCGATCAATTAATTAAAATTAATCATGAGGTTAGAGATATTAATGCATTCTTGTTTCATGCTCAATATGTTTTTTGCCCTCATATGGAATTAAAACATCATGGTTATTCCTTTAAAAGTTTAAAAGAATTGGGTGATAAAATTTTATCTTATGGACCAACAGTAGACATTTATTTAAAGGATTTTTTGAAATTTCATTTATTAAGTAAATATATGGTTGATCAAGGATTAAATGAACAAAAACCAAATGTTTATCAAAGGGTATTAGAATTAGAAATTATGTTTAAAGAAAACGAAAACAAAGCATACTTTCTACTTGGATTTTTATTAGCAGAATGTGATACAATTATATATATGAAGAAGCCTTATGATGATGTTGAGGAATTCTTCAAAGATATGATAAGCAATTATCATATAATTAACTTTGCTTCTAATCTAGATAATAACCAATATGTTTATGCATGGTTAGAAGTAAAAGGATATGGTCAGAAAGTGTTAAAATATCAATCTCTTATTGAGACGATTGAAAGCATGGAGGTTAAACTATAATGACAGTAAAAGAAAAATATGAAAAATGGTTAAAAGCAGATTTAAATGATGATTTAAGAAAGCAACTTCTTTCTTATAATGAAGAAGAAATTAATGATGCATTTTATCGTGATTTAGAATTTGGTACAGCGGGTATTAGAGGCGTTCTTGGACCAGGAAGTAACAGATTAAATGTTTATATTATTCGTAAAGTTTCAAATGCTTTCGCTAGATTTTTAATTAATAATGATCCAGCTAATAGAGAAAAAGGTGTTTGTATTTCTCATGATAATCGTTTATACTCTCGTGAATTTACATTAGAAGCTGCTAAAATGTTAGCAAGTTTTGGTATTAAAGTATATATCTTTGATGATTTAAGAGCAACACCGGAATTATCATTTGCAGTTAGAAAAATGCATGCAGCAGGAGGTATTATGATTACTGCTTCTCATAACCCAAAAGAATATAATGGCTATAAAGTATATGATGAAGAAGGATGTCAATTAACTCCTGAAAAGATTCAACCATACATTGATTTGATTAATGAAATGGGTAGTGAACTTGATACAGAATTTGGTGATTTTACTCCTAAAGGAGAAATCGTTACATTAGGAAAAGAAGTTGATGATGACTTCATTGCTCATGTTAAATCCATTTTATTAAATCCAGATTTAGATAAAAAAGATTTTAAAATTGTATTTACTCCACAACATGGTGCTTCTTTAGAAGTTGCAGAACGTTTATTTAAAGAATTAGGATATACAGTTACATATGTAAAAGAACAATGTAATCATGATCCATTATTTGGTGGAACAAAATCACCAAACCCAGAAATTCCTTGTGCATATGATTTAGCTATTGAATATGCAAAAAGAATCGATGCTGATGTAATTATGTGTACAGATCCTGATGCGGATAGATGTGGTATTGTCATCAAAAATAAAGATGGAGAATATGTATTATATACAGGAAATCAAACAGGTGCTTTATTAATTAATTATGTAATGCAAGAAAGAAAAAGACATGGTTTATTACATGAAAATGGCGTTGTATTTGATTCTGTTGTTACTTCTTCCTTTGGTGCAGATATTGCTAGATCATATGGTTTATCTACTGAATCAGTATTAACTGGTTTCAAATGGATTGGCGATAAAATGAAACATTATGAGATTACTAAAGAAAAAGTATTTGAATTTGGGTATGAAGAATCATATGGCTATGTTTTAGCTCCATTTGTTAGAGATAAAGATTCACTACAAGCTTGTATGATGATGGCAGAAATGGTTAATTATTATCGTTTACAAGGTAAGACTCTTGATGTTGTTTATGAAGAATTACAACAAAAGTTCGGTTACCATAAAGATAAATTATTCTCAATCTATTTTGAAGGACAAAATGGACAAGCAAAGATGGATTCAATTATGCTTGGCTTAAGAACTTCACCATTAAAAGAAGTATTAGGTATGAAAGTTGCATATACAGAGGATTATAAATCTTCTAAAGTTGTTGATGGAAATGGTAATTTAATTAAAACAATTGATTTACCATCAACAGATTTAGTTAAAATCTATTTCCAAGATGGATCAAATATTGCAATTAGACCTTCTGGAACAGAACCAAAATGTAAATTCTATTATGGAGTTATTGGTAAATCACAAGCAGAAGTTGATGCAAAACCAGATGCAATGCATAATGACATTTTAAAACAATTAGGTCTTTAATTATGATACGAATGATGTGAAGAAATAAATTTTTCACATCATTTTTTTATATAAAGATGATATTATTTACTTGCGGAGATTATTTTATGGAATATAGAGAAGAAAAATATAAAAATTATGCTTTTATTACAATAAAGAATGATGCAAACTTAAAAGTTACATTATCTTCTTTTGGTGCATCGATATATTCTATATATTTTGATGATAAGATAATGACTCTAACTCATAAAAACTATGATGATTTTTTTGCATTTGGTCAAAATCATGGAAAGATAATGGGAAGAATTACTAATCGTATTAAAGATGGTATTTTAACTATTGGAAATGAAAGATATCAATTAGAAAAAAATGAATTAGGTAATTGTCTTCATAGTGGACATGCTTGTTTTGGATTTAAAAAATTTGATTATCATATTGAAGAATCAGATGAAGACATTAAAGTGATTTTCCATTATTTTTCTGCCGATTTAGAAGGGGGATTTCCAGGTAATTTAGATATTAATATTATTTATACATTATATAGAGAGAATAATAAATTATTATTGGAAATTAAAGCAAAATCAGATAAAGATACAAAAGTTAATTTCACAAATCATTTATTTCTTTGCTTAAATGAAGAAGATATTAATAATATGACCTTATATATTGATGCAAAAGAGTATGTTCACCCATTAGATAATCTAGTTCCAAATAAAATAGAATTAACTCCTGATTTTATTAGTTTTTATAAGGCAAAACAGATAAAAAATGATTTACTTAAAGCTTCAACTATTGCAAAAAACGCATTAGGATATGATTATCATTACATATTTTGTTTAGATGATATTAAAGATAAAGTAATTTTATCAACAGATAATTATGAATTAAGAATACAAACTAATTTTTCGGGAATACAAATATATACTGATAATTATGGTGATGATTTTGCTTTTATTAGTACAAATAAAAAAGTATATCGCGGAATTGCTTTAGAACCAGAAGATTGTAATCTTTCTTTAGATATATTAAAAGCAAATGAAGAATACATTCGTTTTATTGATTATAGTTTTATTAAAAAAGAAGTGTAATTTAGTTCGTATTATTTGCAACTACCTGTTGCGTGATTTATGGCTTAATTATCTATACAATTAGAATTAGGAAAGGAGGTAACCATTATGATAGATTTTACAAAAGTCGGTAAAAAAATAAGTAAATATCGTAAACAAATAAATTTATCTCAAGAAGAACTTGCAGATAGATTATTTGTCACAAGACAAGCATTGTCGAAATGGGAAAATGGTACTTCTGCTCCTAGCACGGATACGTTACTTGAATTATGCAATTTTTTTAATGTTTCTTTTGAGGATTTATTATGTTTGAATGACAATGAAAAAATCGAAGTGGATCCAAATGATATTTTCAAAGGTTATAATCGAGAATTTATAATAAATCAGATTATAAAAAATGAATTAATAGTAAACCTAAGTGATGTTTTTTATCAGATGTCACCTGTAGAAAGATTAACAATTTTAAAAGCAATCAAAGAAGAAAAAATTAAATGTGACTTGCAAGAATTAGTATTTAAGTTAACACCGAGCGAACAAAGATTTTTATTAGGAGGGCAACTATATGAATTGGCATTTATTCAAAAAAAATAAAGCAAATCAGGATGTTATTGATGTTGAAGTAAATAACCAAGATGATGTAGAAATAGATGAAGAAGTTACTTTTGAAGAAGATAACATATACAAAGAAATGTATGAAAAAAGAAAACAAGAAAGAGCTTCTTATCGTCAAAAAGAAAGAGATAATTTAAATAAACAAAGTAAATTTAAAAAAACACTTGATAACTTTGAATCTGAAATTCAAAAATTAGCAAATAGTATTAAAGATGAAGTTATTAAAGGAGTTAATTCAACTAAAAAATGGTATAACAAAGAAACATCTAGTGAATTAACAAAAAAATTAGTAAAAATATTACCATTTATGGATGAAGAAGATATTCATGAAATGGTTGGAAAAATTTGTTCTGGAGATGAAGATTTTAAAGATCTTGACCCGGTCGCGATTATGCCTTTTCTAGATGATGATGATTGTGATCAATTATTCTTATATCAAATGAAAAAAGAAGGTGAAATAAATATTGAGATGGCAAATTTTGTATCGGAAGATTGTTTATCTATTTTAGTTGATGAATATATTAATGGGAAATTTTCAAATCTTGATATAGATAAACTTTATCCTTTCCTTGATGGGGAAGATGTAAAAAAATTATTCTATTTTGAATTAAAGAAGAAAAACAAAAAATAAAATAAAACCTCTTAGATTGATTATTCTAAGAGGCTTTTTTAAAAAAAGAGAATGACTAAATCATTATCATTAGATTTTTTGATATATGCGAATTGTAAAAGATATTCTGGTTTTTAAATAGTTTAAAGATTTTAGTCTATTATATGCTTCTTTACTTGTTTTGTAATAATAAGGAGTCATTGTAAATAAGTCATTTATCTGTTCATTATTAAGTTCAATCATATCTTCTAAATTAATTTCATCGATCTTATTAAATCCGTTGATATTCTCTTCCTTAGGAATATTAAGATGAACATTTTCATATAAGAAATCTTTTAACTCATATAAATGATATACTCCAGGTAATACTCTAATAAAATATCCATTAGATTTTAAAACTCGATAGAACTCTTTTTCGTTTATTGGTGCGAAACAATTTAATAAAATATCAACACTATCACTCATAATAGGTAAATAATCCATATTACCAATAACATAATCAATATTTGATAAAGATAAAAGATTTCTACTAGACGAAGATTGGATAATAGCATGCTTTGATATATCAATTCCTAATGTATAAAAATCATTATCTTTATTTATTGATTGATGAATGCTATTTGTATAATACCCATTTCCACAAGCAATGTCGGTAAAGATAGAATTATGGTTACTTAGTTTAGATATAATACTAATTAAATTATTTTTTAAACATCCATATTTTTCACTTTCGAGAAATCTTTTACGAGCGATAATCATATCTTTGGAGTCACCTTCATTTAGATGATGACCTTGATTCGCTAAAGTTAGATTAACATAATTCTTTTTTGCGATATCATATGAATGATTCATTGAACATTTATATGCATTATTGATTCGAAATAGTAATTGATTACATACTGGGCATTTAAGTATTGACATTTTTATCACCACACTTATTATAAGGGAAGTGAAAAAAATTTACATTATTTAGAAAATAATGATTTGAAATTATTCCATAAATCTTTGAAGAACAAACCAATGTTTATAAAGAAATTTTTAATAGATTTCCATGTTTTAGAAAAGAAGTTACTTTCTTTATCTTTTGTTACTTTTAAGGTAACTAAATAATAATCACGATTTCCTTGATAATCATAACATACAATTTCTGTTTCATATTGTCCTATCTTATTATAGTTTTCTATATAATTTTTCGTGATGTATTCTACGTTTTGATATTTCTTTTCTGCGATTGAACAATTTAACATTAATTTATTTATGACTTGTTCAGCGGACAATAAAGAAGAATTTGTTATTTCTAGTGAATTAGCATTAATAAAGAATACTGGTCCTATTGTGTTTTTGACAATCACTGTAATATCTTTTGTTGTTTCATTTCCAGAATTATCAATTGCGACTAAAGTAACAGTATATGAGCCAGGTTTATCTTTATTGTATGTATAATTATCATTCTTAACTGTTTGCCTTTTAATGCCTGAGCCATCTCCATCTGAAATAGTATAATTTTTTAGTAAATCCTGTGCAGAATTATATTCATATTGATATACCTCAATAGTATCTGGCCCTTCAATTGTAGGATAAACATCATCGACGATAGTGATATTTACTTTTGTTTCTGCTTTATTTCCTGATGAATCTGTTGAACTTATATTAACAACATTTTTCGTAAATAAAGTAGGATAATAAGTAGTACAGCTTTCGTCTAATGATAATTTTCCATCATGATTATCTAAACCAAATATATAATCGTTGAGATTGATTGCCCCATTTGATGGCATATCCAGATAGGAAATAACAATATTTGTTTCACCAGTGATAACTGGGGCGGTAGTATCTACTATTTGAAGATTCAAGTTTAAATATGATTTTATATTATCATCGCTTGTAGCAGAGATTTTCGCTGAAAACTCGCCTAATTTATTTTCGTGAATCGCATTTGTATAGGTATCTTCTTCTACTACTTTTTCTAATTCCTTTTTGCCATAATAATCAAATGCGGTAATATTTGATAATATATCATCTAAAGTTAATAAGTTATCATAATCAATTACATAAGAAAAAGAACTGCCATTATTGTAGATTTGAGTTGAATATTTTCCAATTCCATATTGTGAAGGTTCATAAGAATAATCTTCTATTTTCCCATCATATAACATTGATCTGACTACTTTTCCTTCTAAGTCATTGGTATCCATTTTAAAATTGAAGGAATTAGCGATACCATATTCTCCTCCTCTAAAAATAATATATTCAGGCGCAGTCGTAGTATTTATTTGAAAAAACGCTTTATTTCCGATTGCTTTAAAATAAAGTTTATTAGACATAATGTCTTGATTGATTTCTTCAAGAGTTGATAAGCGTGTATTTACCGAAAGGAATACTCCTCCATCATCATCAACAATGTTAAAATGTAATTCACCTTGTTCGAATGTGTGCTCAGCTATATCTTCACTAAACTCAATACATAATGTGAAATAATTTGATTTTGCTTTTTTTAATCTTATTGATTGAAATAATCTAGCTTCAGCAGTGTAATAATTATAAATAGAATTTCCCATTAATAGATTTTTGGCTGTATCTTGTACTTGCCACATTTGATGTGCTTTATTCGTATAATCGACACTAACTTCTTCTGCGAGTAATGATTTAATTGGACTTTTATTTACTTGTAGAAAAGAGAAAACTGTACATGTTGAAAGAAAACATAATAATAACTTTTTCATAAAATCCTCCTTTTTTCCTTCATATGTATAATTCGTTGATTATTTAAAAAATGTCTAAACATTATTAAAATAATTAATTTTGATTAAATTGAACAATAATGATATAAATAAAATTTTGGTACTTTTTAATGAATTTATTAAAGTAAAAGAGTAAAATGTAAAAATGACTATTAATAATAATTTATTAATTGTATAATAAATTACAGGCAAATATTTCTAACTTATTTGGAGGTGTTTTATGGAAGAATTTAAAACAGTAAGAGAATTATACGAAGCAGTAAACTTTGGAGATGTTATGCAAATTGATCTCATCGACGAAGTTGAATTAGAAGGTTGGATAAAAACGAATAGAGATAATGGTTCTATTGGGTTTATTGAATTAAACGATGGAACTTATTTTAAGAATGTTCAACTTGTCTATACTAGTGAATTAGATAATCATGATGAAGTATCTCACTATTTAACAGGAACTGCGATTGATGTAAAAGGCAAATTTGTTCTTACTCCAAATGGCAAACAACCATTTGAAATTCAAGTAAAATCAATTGAATTAGAAGGAGCGGTAGATCCATCTTATCCATTACAAAAGAAAAGACATTCTTTTGAATATTTAAGAGAGATTGGCCATTTAAGACCTAGAACAAATACATTTAATGCAGTATTTAGATTAAGAAGTGTTTTATCAATGGCAATTCATGAATTCTTCCAAGATCAAGGATTCGTTTATGTTCATACTCCATTATTGACAGGTATTACTTGTGAAGGTGATGATATGTTCCATGTCGCGACTGATTTTAAAAATCCAAATAGTTATTTTGGAAAACCTACATTATTATCTGGATCAGGACAAATTCATGTTGAAGCATTTGCAATGGCTTTCCGTGATGTTTATACTTTTGGACCAACATTTAGAAGTGAAAAATCTTCAACTAGAACTCATGCTTCAGAATTCTGGATGATTGAACCAGAAATTGCTTTTGCTGATTTAGATGATGATATGGCTTTAATTGAAGATTGTGTTGTTTATTGTATTAATTATTGTTTAGAAAATGCTCCTGAAGAAATGAAATTCTTCAATGAGAGAATTGATACTACTTTGATGGATAGATTAAATCATGTGATCAACACTCCATTTAAGAAAATGGAATATACTGAAGCAATTGAAATTTTAAAAGAAGCTGTAAAGAATGGTCATAAGTTTGATGAATCAAGAATTGAATGGGGTATGGATTTACAATCTGAACATGAAAGATATTTGACAGAAGTTGTTGCAAAAGGACCATTATTCATTATTAATTATCCAAAGGAAATTAAATCATTTTATATGCGTGAAAATGATGATGGGAAAACTGTCGCAGCATGTGATTTATTAGTTCCTGGAGTTGGAGAATTAGTAGGTGGATCACAAAGAGAAGAAAGATATGATATCTTAAAAAGAAAGATGGAAGAATCCAATTTATCAATGGAAAAATATCAATGGTATTTAGATTTGAGAAGATATGGTGGTTGTAAACATGCTGGTTTTGGTATTGGATTTGAAAGATTTATGATGTATTTAAGTGGTATTAATAATATCCGTGATGTTGAGCCATTCCCAAGAACATATGGTAATATGGATTATTAATACGGAGGATTTTCATGCAGGAACTAGATGAATTAAAAAAAGAAGATGAATTGAACAAAAAATTCCGTCAAAAAAGAAGAATTAGAGGAGTATTGATAACTATTAATGCACTTCTTTTGGCATATGTTGGTTTTTTAACAGTTCAAAGTATTTATGATGCTGTGAAATTACATAATGTAGTTGATAGTAAAACAGTTATTACTGTATTAGGAAAAAATGAAAAGAATTCTTTATTACTTTATGATAAATATATTACAAAGAACGAAGAATCTAAAAATAATAATCTTGAAGTAGCAGATATTGCAACTTACGGAAGATATTTATTAACTTCTGAATGTCATATTAGTTATGATTCTTTACATGTATCAAAAGCAGATAGTCTAGTTCGTCCAATTAAATTAGTCGAGAATCCTTCTTTAATGTTCTCCAATAAAGATGCAATTAATTATGGGGAAAAAATCGATGAACAAATAGATTTATACTCTTTTGATGAAGGCGAATATATCTTATTTAATGATTTTGATTATTCTACACCAGAAAAAAGAAAAGTATATCATTATACAAATAATAAGTATTTTAGCGAAGTATTATATTCAGTTAAGGCAAAAGATTCACAAGAACAAAGAAAAGAAATTACTATTAAAGCAGTTTCTTCTTCACCTGCATTAGTTATTAGTGTAAGAAAGATTTCTGTTCTTCCTTCAAATACATATGATTTTGTTGTATTAAATGAAAATGGATTAAATAGCGTTTGGTTATCATCTTTAAAAGCAAAATATAGTGTATTTGAAACAACATCATTAGTTGAAGCTTATAAAGCTAATGCAAGTTATGCGATTAATTTAGTTGATGGTAGTTCTATTACAACAAGTAATTATGTGACTAAAGGAGATAATCATTCTTCACTTATTGAAGGTGGAGCATATAATGGGTTAGATAAAGATAACTTCATTCGTGAATTAGGTGGTTATGTGTTTAATGCAGGATATGGTGTTAGTGGAAATGATGAAGTTTCTAAGGCATCATTATTAATTAAAAATAATTATAAGGATAGTCATATTGGTAAATTTGCAATTAATGTTGGTATTGATGCATCATTTGATAATATCATGAGTGTATTTGGTTTCTAGGAGGAATATATATGGCAAAAATTTTAATTGTTGGGGGAGCAGGTTACATTGGATCACACAATGTTAGATTATTTTTAGATCATGGATTTGATGTGGTTGTAGTAGATAATTTAAATACTGGTCATATTAAAGCAATTGATAAAAGAGCAACATTTTATAAAGAAGATATAAGAAATAAAGAAAAGATGATTGAAATATTAAATAAAGAAAAGGTTGATGCAGTTGTTCATTTTGCTGCGTTATCTTTAGTTGGCGTATCAATGAAAGAACCTCTTGAATATTTTGATAATAATGTTTATGGAATGATTGCTTTACTTCAAGCAATGCAAAAAACAGGTGTTAATAAGATTGTATTCTCAAGTAGTGCAGCTACGTATGGTAATCAAAAAGAAATGCCATTAGTGGAAGAAAGCCCAACCAATCCAACTTCAGTTTATGGTGAAACAAAATTGATGATGGAAACTATTATGCGTTGGTGTGATAAATGTATTGGTATGAAATACGTTTCATTAAGATATTTTAATGCAGCAGGTGCAATTGAAGATGGAACTTTAGGCGAAGATCATAGTCCAGAAACTCATTTAATTCCACTTATTTTACAAGTTCCATTAGGAAAAAGAGAAGCAATAAATGTATTTGGAACAGATTATGATACTAGAGATGGAACATGTATTAGAGATTATATCCATGTAGAAGATTTAGCTAGCGCACATATTAAAGCAGTCGAATGGCTTTTATCTAATCATGATTCAGAAATTTTTAATTTAGGTTCAGGAGATGGACAAAGTGTCAATGAAATGATTGATGTTGCAGAAAAAGTTGTTGGCCAACCAATAAAAAAGGTTTATGTTGATCGTCGTCCAGGAGATCCAGATACTTTAATCGCATCTAATAAAAAAGCAAAAGAAAAGCTCGGTTGGGAAAACAAAAAAACATTAGAAGAAATTATCTCAACTGCATATAACTTTCATAAAAATAATCCTAATGGAATGAAATAATCTGAATTTGAATATATAAAAGACCTGTCCCCATAGTCTAGACTAATAATTAGTTTAGATTGTCAGATACAGGTCTTTTTTATAATGATTTAGTTCCGTCTTTTTCTACTAGTTCTTGCATTTCTTTAGTTGGTTTTTCTAAATGAACATTATTTCCAGAATTGATTTTTGCTTTCTTTAAATCATTAATATTCTTTTTAAAATAATCTCTTCCTGCAGTAAATGTTCGGTAGTTTCTACTTAATAATGCACAAACACAAACAAGGAAATGAATAACTCCATAAGAAGCTACTAGAGTAAATATATAAGTTAGCCATGCATCAAACTTATTTAAATAAAATACAGCAGGTTTAATTACAGTAGGCCAATCACTAATAAAAGGAATACCAAATAGTTTTTGAGTAGGCCAAGATAATTTTATGCATGCTTCTTTTAAATAAAAAACCATAAATTCCCAGGAAAAGTTACTAATTACGATTTGATAGATAAGTACAATAAAAAACATACTAATAAGAATTAACATTGGAATTCTTGCTTCAAAATAGAACTTGCGTCGATTTTTTTCTAATGAAATGCGATTAAATTCCTTACGTGTAGTAATTAGATTTGCATCTAAGATATCATACATTGATTTATCGACAAATTCACCTTGTACGTTACAAATAAATTTGATGAGTTTTACTAAGTATCCAAATAATAAAAGAATTAAAATGAATACAAGAAGTAAAGCAATCAATACACGTTTATCATTTTCTGATAAGGATACTAAAATATTAATATTCATATTATTCTTCCTCCTTATCTATAGATGAATCTTGTTCAACTTCTTGATTATCAAGTGGAGGTTCAGTATTTTTTATATTCTCTTGAGAAGAAGTAGTACTATTTGGAGTGATATAAGATATATTCTTTAATTTACCATCTTCATCTGTTTGAATGATAATAGGTTGAACAATAGTTGTAGTTTTTTCAATATGGGTTGTTTCGTTTTTATTACCATCGTTATTTGAAGCTTCTTGTTTTTCTTTTTCAATCTTTTCATCTTGTTGCTCTAGATGTATTTTTGCTACTTTATCATAACGCATCGCTGCTTTCATATCTTCACCTTTAAAGAACATATAAAGGCGTTTGAAAAACATGAATAAAAAAAGGAAAACACAATAAACACTATATAAAAGAACTCCTAAGATAATAAAAGGAGAGAGAATTAAATATAGAATGCCTTGTCCAACTGTTTTTAAAAAATCTAACATAGTATCTCCTTGTTAATATAATACCTAGTTTAATCAATTTTATCAAATATAGATTCAGTAATATGATGTTTTTTATATATTAATTGGTAAAATAATATATAAGATGCACCTATTAAAGTAGAAAGAGGAATCGCTAGTAAGATTAAATCAATATAGTTTTTTCCTATAAGAGATATAAAAATTGGAATAATTATTAAACAAGATGCATATGCAGGTAATTGAATAAATAACATCCGCTTTTTTAGGTAAAAACTAAATATATAATAGGATAATACTGTAGCGAAATAATAGGTGACTCCTAATAACAAATAAGATATTGGTTGGTAAAAGAAATGTATAATAATATTTAAAATAATAGATGAAATTTCAATGATTAATAGAATGATAAATTGATTCATTTTTTCATTGAATTGATAATCTAGTTTTTTAAACTCGTTAGTCGCGATTAAATAAGTAATTGATATTTGAATTAATGAAATAATGAATAGGAATAAGAAAAAAATGATTTCAAAATGGATATCAGTTAATTTTAATAATACAGCGAATGTATCTATCAAATTAACACTATATATTGCGTTAATTAAGTAAGTTGAAATTATTTGTAAAATTGTTAATACGATGGAATTAATAAAAATAATGTAATAGCCTTGAATATATTTTTTAATCATAATTCCAAGTAATATTCCAATGATTAAAGAAGGGATCACTTCAAATAATCCAATTTGAAAATTGATAAGTGATACTAATATACTTGCAACAAAATATATTAACACATACTTTCTTTCACAAGTTAAAGTCACCAAAGAAGAAACTAAAGGTAATAATAAAAGGATGATTAATCCAATATCAGAAACATAAGTAGTGATTAGTATTAGGATTAAACATAAACAGACCATTAATGAACTAAACGCTAATGCTTTGATGCCTTTAAAAATTTTTTTCATAATTACCTCTAAAAAATATTTTATCATAAATTTAGAAATATGATGAAAATATTCGATATTTATATATAGAAAGAACGAAAAAATATGAAGAAAAAATTAGTATATACGATAATCATTATTATTAATCTAGTGTTAATAAATGCTAGTTTTAATAAGAAAACACAAGATAATACATTAATTGAAGAAAGAACGATACCTTTTAATGAGTTATTTAATCAAAAAGAGAAGAAATATTTAGTGTTAGTATATTCTTCTACTTGTATTGCTTGTCGTGATACATTAAAGATTATTAATGCACAGATTATCAAGAAAAACCTCATTATTTTTGGGATTAATACTAATGAAGATGCAATAAATTATACTACACATTATTTTTCTAATATTGGTAAAAGTAAGAGTGAAGAGGTATATATTTATTCTACTCCAACTCTATTTTTTATTGCAGAAGCAACGATACAAAAAGAAGTTAGAGGATTTGATAATATTAGAAAAGAAAATTTATATATTTTCTTTGAGGAGAATATATTGATATGCTATAATTGACATTGTTTAAAAGGGAGTATTTGCCAATGAATCTATCATCTTTGAATCCAAATCAATATCAAGGAGTGATTAGTGATAGTAAGTATATTCGTGTTATTGCAGGAGCAGGATCTGGTAAAACAAGAGTATTGACTTATCGTATTGCTCATTTGATTTTGGAAAAAAAAGTCTATCCTTCCTCAATTATGGCTGTTACTTTTACAAATAAAGCGGCAAAAGAAATTAAAAATCGTGTTTTAAATTTAGTTGGAGATAATGTCGGTCATGTATTTTTAGGAACGATTCATGCTTGGTGTGCTAGATTTTTACGTTTTGAAGCAAAATATATTAACTATCCAAATAATTTTTCTATCTTAGATGAAGAAGATCAATTACGCATCATGAAAGAGATATGTTCTACTAAACATGGATTAACAAAAAGCGATCCTCAAATAAAGGAATGTTTAGAATGGATTAGTAGAAAAAAAACATATGGACTACAATTCAAAGATATCGCGAATGAGGATTATCCAAATCAAAAATTACGAGATTTTAAAGAATATTTCCGTGAATATGATGAATATTTAAAGAGAACATATTGTCTTGATTTTGATGATTTATTATTAATGACAATTGATATTTTAGAAAATAATCCAAATATAAAAAATAATTATAGTAGAAGGTTAGAACACATTTTAATAGATGAATTTCAAGATATTAATGATGTTCAATTTAAATTAATTACTTTATTATTGAATGAAAATACTAGCTTATATGTTGTAGGTGATCCAGACCAAACTATTTATACTTGGAGAGGCGCAAATCATCGATTAATTTTAGATTTTAAGGAAGAATTATTACATTGTTTTAAAAATGTAGAAGTAGAAACTATTGTGTTAAATCAAAATTATCGTTCAACTAAATCAATTCTTGATATTTCCAATAGCTTAATAAAAAACAATAAAGAAAGAGTAAAAAAAGATTTAATTCCATTTAATGGGCAAGGGGAAAAAGTTGAATTCTTTAATGCCAGAACAACTAAAGAAGAAGCGATTAAACTAGTAACAACTATTCTTGATTTACACAAAAAACAAAATGTAGATTACAAAGATATCGCGGTTTTATATCGTGCGAATTATTTATCTCGAGAAATAGAAACTGCATTAGGTATGTATCGAGTTCCATATCGAGTTTTCGGAGGAACAAAGTTCTATCAAAGAAGAGAGATTAAAGATTTGATCGCATATTTTCGTTTATTAGTTAATCCATATGATGATGTATCATTTGAAAGAATTATCAATGTTCCAAAAAGATCAATTGGACAAGTTAGTATTGATCGATTACGTCAAGTATGTAATGAAATGGGTCAACCAGAATTTATTTATTTAAAAGAAAATATCAATAATTGTCCATTGAACGCTAAACAAAGAGCAAGTTGGCTTAATGTTATAGTTCAGATGAATAGCCTAGAAAAATTAATTGCATCCGAGGAAAGAATTTTATCAAAGAGTTTAGAAGATTTTGTTGAAAATATTGGTTATTTTAACTACTTGAAAGATGAAAATGACAACGCAGAAGAAAGAATAGAAAACATTAAAGAATTATTAGTCGCAGTTGATCAATTCCTTAGTGAAGATGAAAGCTTATCTTTTGAAGATTTTGTAAATAATGCAATTCTACAATCATCACAAGATGAAGTTAGTGGAGGCGATTTTGTTTCATTAATGACAGTTCATACTGCAAAGGGATTAGAATATGATTATGTATTTGTTTATGGTATGGGAGAAGGTATTTTTCCTTCAATAAAATCAGTTTCTGAGAGTCGATTAGGAATAGAAGAAGAACGTCGACTTGCTTATGTTGCATTTACTCGAGCAAAGGTGAGATTATTTGTTTCATCCAACCAAGATTATTCTTATGTTTTACAACAACCTTTGACTCCTTCTCGTTTTTTGATAGAAGCGGGTTTATATAAGCCTGAAGATTATCGAGATAGATTATTTGGAGGTGAAAAACAATTCCATTCTAGCTATGTTGCACAAGGATTTGTAAAAAAGAAAGTGAATCCAGTAACTGTTTCACAAACAAATGGAGTTGAAAAATGGAGAGTAAATGATCGAGTAGAACATGCTAAATATGGCAAAGGAACTGTTGTAGAGATTATTGATAAGTTAATAGTAATTCAATTTGATGATACGAGTTTAGGAAAGAAGACTTTCTTAGGTAATCACATTTCAATTAAGAAAATATAAGGAGCGTATAGTTATGATTAAATACGATTTAGAGTTATTAAAAGTATGTGCGAATAATTTGATGTTTGATATGTCAGAAGAGCAATACAAAGTTTTATTAAGAGAATTTGATATTTTGACAAAGCAAATGGAAGTACTCGCAGATATTCAAGGGTTAGATGAAATAAGCCCAATGACCTTCCCTTTTGATGTTACAACAACATATTTAAGAGAAGATGTTTTTGAAGAATCAATTACTAAAGAGGAAGTATTAAGAAACGCAAAAGAAGTTGTTGATGGACAAATTAAACTTCCAAAGGTGGTGGGATAATATGAGTTATTTAGGAAAAACAATAGAAGAATTACATTCTTTATTAGTAAATAAAGAAGTTACTCCATTTGAGTTAGCAAAAGAAGCTATTGAAGCTTTGAAAAAAGATACGACAAATGCACTTGAAACAATTTGTGAAAAAGAAGCACTTGAATTTGCTAGTTCGCTTAGTGAGCCAGAAGTTGATAATTTATTTTGGGGAATACCATATGTTGCAAAAGATAATTACGCAACAAAAGATATATTAACTACTGCTTCAAGCGATATTTTATTTGATTATGTCCCTTGTTTTGATGCAACAGTAATCAAAAAATTAAAAGATAAAAAGGCAGTATTAATTGCTAAATCAACTCTTGACGAATTAGCAATGGGAGGAACTGGTACAACAGGGCATAAAGGTATAACATATAACCCTTATGATCCAACTCATACTTATAAAATTGGTGGTTCTAGTTGTGGATCTGCATCTTTAGTCGCTCAAGGTATTATTCCTTTTGCATTAGGATCTGATACAGGTGATTCAGTTAGAAAACCAGCTTCTTATGGTGGATTAGTTGGTATGAAACCTACTTGGGGAAGAATTTCTCGTTTTGGTTTATTTCCATTTGCACCTTCATTAGATCACGTTGCTTATTTCACTCGTTCAGTTAAAGATGCAGCTGCAGCTTTAGAAATTCTTTCTGGAAAAGATATAGAACACGATGCAACTTGTTCTACTAGAGAAGTTGAAAATTATTATTCATTAGTTAATGGAAATATTAAAGGAAAGAAGATTGCGTTTATTAAAGAAATAAATGCTCATATTGTTGATAAATCAATCGTCGAAGCAATGAATAAAGTTAAAGAAAGTTTAATAAAACTAGGCGCTAGTGTAGAAGAAGTATCTTTTGATGAGAAATTATTAGCATCTATTTATCCAGTTTATATGATTATTTCTTGTGCAGAAGCAACATCAAATAATGCTAATTTAGATGGTATTAAATTTGGTTTAAGAGTAGGAGATGAATCATCCTACCAAGAAGTAATGATGAAAGCAAGAACACAAGGTTTCTCGGAATATATCCGTAGAAGATTCGTTATTGGTTCTTTCTCATTATTCAAAGAGAATCAAGAAGAATTATTCTTACGTGCACAAAAAATTCGTCATTTGATTGTTAATCGTGTTAATGAAATACTTAATGATTATGATGCAATAGTAACTCCATGTGCAGGAAGTGTAAAAAATCCTTATTTTGGTAATGATTCAATTGAAGCAAGATTAAATCCAGGTACAGTTATTGTCGAAAACCATTTAACTATCGGTAATTTTGCTGGATTACCATCTATTTCTATTCCTGTTGGAATTGATGAAGGCTTCCCATTTGATGCGAATATTATGACAAGAGCATTTGATGAAGTAACATGTTTTAATGTTGCATATGCTCTTGAAAATGAATTTGGCTTAAAAAATATCTATTGTAAAGGAGGAAATAAATAATGAACTTCGAAGCAGTTATTGGTATTGAAATCCACGTTGAGATGAAAACAAAATCAAAAATGTTTTCAAGTGGTCGTATTGCTTTTGGTGAAGAAGCAAATACATGTGTCCGTCCTTTAGATATGGCATTCCCTGGAACTATGCCTATTGTCAATAAGCAAGCAGTTATTAATGCAATTAGAGTCTCTAATGCATTACACATGAAGATAGATCATGAATTATGGTTTGATAGAAAAAATTATTTCTATAGTGATTTACCAAAAGGATTCCAAATTACTCAACAAGCTCGTCCAATTGGATCAGAAGGGTATTTAGATATTGAGTTATCTAATGGAACAAAAAAACGTATTGGTATTGAAAGATTACATATGGAAGAAGATACTTGTAAACAACTCCATATGGCAGATTATTCTTTACTCGACTACAATCGAGCAGGTACTCCTTTAGTAGAAATCGTTTCTAAACCAGAGATTCGTTCTGGAGAAGAAGCTATGAAATATGTAGAAATGATAAAATCAATCGTAATCTTTTCTGACGTATCAGATGGAAAGATGGAAGAAGGATCATTGAGATGTGATGTCAATATTTCTATCCGTCCATGTGGTAGTGATAAATTTGGTACAAAAGTTGAAGTTAAAAATTTAAATAGTACTGCGAATGTTCAAAGAGCAATTGATTTTGAAGTAAAACGTCAAACAAAATTATTATTATCGGGTATCCCAGTAGAGCAAGAAACTAGACGTTTTGATGAATTAAAAAGAGAAACAGTCTTAATGAGAAAAAAGACTAATGCAGTAGATTATAAATATTTTGTTGAACCAAACTTAGTTCCGATTAAGTTATCTGATGAATTTGTAGAAAACGCAATAAGAACATGTCCAGAACTTGCACACGAAAAGAAAACTAGATATATATCGTTAGGTTTATCCGATGATGAAGCAAATCAAATGCTTCAAGATAAAGCCTCTAGTGAATATTTTGATGAATGTTTAAAAGTTAATTCGACAAAAGCAAAAGCATTCTGGAATTGGCTAAAT
The DNA here is from genome assembly GCA_029006735.1 of Caryophanales bacterium. Lineage (GTDB taxonomy): Bacteria > Bacillota_I > Bacilli_A > RFN20 > CAG-449 > UBA3210. The sequence goes on along the minus strand of JAQXGN010000016.1, from coordinate 1,183 downwards.
GGTGACGTTTTAGCTTATTTAAATAAGAATAATTTATCAATAAAAGATTTTGTTGTTACTCCAAGCAATTTATTATCATTAATTGAAATGTATGAAAAAGGTACGTTATCATTTAATCAAGCAAGAAACGTTTTTGAAAAGATGGTTGTCGATAATAAAGATGCAAATAAAATTGCAGATGAATTAGGTTTAAAACAAAATTCAAATATTGATGAAATTAGAAAGATTGTTGAAGATACAGTTAATGAATTCCCTCAATCTGTTATCGATTATAAAAACGGTAAAGATCGTGCAGTTGGCTTCTTAGTTGGCCAAATTATGAAAAAAACAAAGGGAAAAGTAAATCCACAAATTACATCAAAACTTGTTTTAGAAGTTTTAAAATCAAAATAGAGGCAGACTATGAAACATTTAATGATTGTTGGTGATTATTTTGAAGACGTAGAATGTATTGCAACATTAGACATATTAGTTCGTGGTAATGATGAAGTAAAACTTGTTTCAATGATGAAACGTAAAGAAGTCATTACTAAATGTGGATATAAAATTCTAGTTGATGATATCATTGAGAATGTGAATATTAGTGAGTTTGATTCATTAATCATTCCAGGTGGTCCAGGGAGTTTTAAAATTTTAGCGTATATTCCTTTAGTTGATCAATTAATTGATATTTTCGCGAAAAACAACAAGTTAGTCGCAGCAATATGTGCTGCACCAATGCTTGTTGGAAGAAGAGGATACTATCAAAATAAATCATATACAGTTTATCCAGGTTTTGAAGGTTTTATTGTCGGAGGAGAATATAAAAAAGATCAAGGAGTTATTGTCCAAGATAATTTTATTAGTGCAAAATCAATGTATTATTCTATTCCATTTGGACTTGCGATTCATCAATATTTTCATGGGAAAGAATCGGCTAAATTACTAGAAAAAACTTGTCAAGGTGAATAGAAAATCATAATTATTATTTCAAAAAAGTTTCATTATAAGACACAATTCCTATAGTGATTATTTCAGACGATATAAAAGGGTAGCAAAATTTTTGAACTTGTAAAGTATTCGTAGACACTTTATAAAAAAAGATTTAATTAAAGCCTAATTCAGTTCTATACTGGATTGGGCTTTTATAATTTAAAGCATAAGCTAATCGCTCATTATTAAAATAATGAATGAATTTCTTAAC
>JAQXGN010000015.1 GCA_029006735.1 Caryophanales bacterium | reverse complement strand
ACCTCCTTTATGTTAATTTGGTTGCCAGACCATAATTATCATATCGCGAGGTCTTTTTATTTTCCACTACATCGCTTAAGCTTATCTTTTCTCACACGTGTTAACGTGTGGTTTTCATCTCCTTTGGAGATAATAAAAAAGTCTTAGTTTAAACTAAGACTATTGTATGTAACTAAAATTTAATATTATCAAGATGCCAAATATCTTCAACATATTGATTAATTGTTCGATCACTTGAGAAATATCCAGCTTGAGCGATATTAACTAAACATGATCTTGCCCAATTCTTTCTATCGAGATACTTATGGTCCATTTTTAATGATGCTTCTACATATGCATCTAAATCTAATAAAGATAGATATTCATCGTTACGATACATAATTTCATCAAAGATTACTCTAAATTCATCATTATGACGACTCCATGTTCCATTGACTAAAGAATCCATAATTTTTTTAATATAAGGTTTTGAATTATATAAATCCCAAGGAGTATAAGTTCCTTGATGTTTAATAGTTTCTACTTCTGGAGTTTTTAAACCAAATATTACATCATTGTCTGAACCAACTAATTGATCAATCTCCACATTAGCTCCATCAAGAGTTCCTAATGTTAACGCTCCATTAATCATGAACTTCATATTTGAAGTACCAGAAGCTTCTTTACCTGCAAGAGAAATTTGTTCAGAAACATCTGCAGCTGGAATAATAACTTCTGCACTAGATACACCATAATTCTCAATGAATACAACTTTCATATATTTATTAACTTCAGGATCATTATTTACTTTATTTGCTAATCCATTAATCAATTGGATAATCTTTTTTGCATAATAATAACTAGGAGCAGCTTTAGCACCAAAAACAAATGTATGTGGAACAATTCTAAATGATGGATCTTCTTTCATTTTAAAATAGAAATACATAATTTTAAAGACATTCATTAATTGACGTTTATATGCATGTAACCTTTTAACTTGAACATCAAACATTGAGTCAACATCAACATCAATTCCATTATGAGTTTTAATATAATTTGCTAAAGCAATTTTGTTTTGGTGTTTGATTTCTAAGAATTTGTTTTGAACATCCTCATTATCAATAAAATCCATAAACTTGCTTAAATCGTTTGGATTTTTTATCCAAGAATCGCCGATGCAAGATGTAACTAAATTTGCCATTTCTGGATTAGCGTTTAAGAACCATCTTCTATGAGTAATACCATTAGTCTTATTATTAAATTTTTCTGGATATATTTGATAGAATTCTTTAAATGTATCTCTACAACAAATTTCAGTATGAAGTTTTGCAACACCATTTACGGAATAACAAGCATGAATTCCTAAATTAGTCATATGAATCATACCATCTTTAATAATTCTTACTTTGTGAATAAACTCATCATTATATCCTTTTGCCCTTAATTCAAGGATAAAACGACGATCAATTTCTTCAATAATCATATAAACACGTGGTAATAGATTAGAGACATATGTAACTGGCCATTTTTCTAATGCCTCTGCCATAATTGTATGATTAGTATATGCCATCATGTGGGTTACTTGATACCATGCATCATCCCATCCAAATCCATGTTCATCCATTAATAAACGCATTAATTCCGGAATAGATAATATTGGATGAGTATCATTTAATTGGAAGACAAATTTTTCATACATATTTGATAAAGTACCATATCTTCTTTTATGACCTCTAATCATTGATTGAAGACCTGCACTTACTAAGAAATATTGTTGTCTTAATCTTAAAATACGACCATGCTCAGTTGAATCATCTGGATATAAACCATGACAAATTTCTTTGATAGCTTGTAGATATTGATCAAATGATAAATCAGAAGGTAATTGAGATTCCGTTGGTTCTGCTGACCATAATCTTAAAGTATTAACTACATGATTATCATAACCAATGACTGGAACATCATAAGGAACAGCTTTAACTGCCATTGCGTTAATTGTTCTAGATCTAATACATCCATCATAGTCTTGATATGTTTCTGCTTGACCATAGAATTTAACTTCAACTGCATGTTTTGGCTTTTTTATTTCCCAAACATATTGGTTTGCTAACCATTGATCTGGAACTTCAATTTGTTTTCCATCAATAATTTTTTGTCTAAAAAATCCATATTCATAACGAATACAGTTACCATGACCTGGAAATCCTAATGATGCAATTGAATCTAAAAAACAAGCAGCAAGTCTTCCTAAGCCACCATTACCTAATCCAGCATCTGATTCTTGTTCTTCTAAATCATGGATATTAATTCCAAGTTCAAGTAATCCTTCTTTTGCAACTTGATAAATTCCTAAATTTTGCATGTTATTAACTAACAAACGGCCAATTAAGAACTCCATTGAAAAATATACTAATTGACGACCGTTATGTTCGTTGACATAGTCTTTACTAGCTTTCCAATCAACTGCAACATAATCGCGAACCATTGTCCCTAATACATCATAAAGTTCGGTTATGTGACATTTTTTCATATCATTACCATATTTAGTAATGCAACGTTTTTGAAATTCTTTTTTAAACTCTTCCTTATTTGTAAACATAATACTTCTCTCACCTTTTCTATAATTAAACAGATTTCTTTTTTTTATTGACTTTTTTTATTGTTTTTCCTTCATTAGTAACGACATTATCTTTAACTATATTATTCTTTTTTACATGTTTAAATATCATCGCACCAAATGAAGCAAGTTTAATTGTAATATGATATTTTTGATTGAAACAGCAACCTTCACTTGCAGTTATTGGTAATCCATTATATTGATTATTACTACCATAAACATCTTTATCAGAATTAAATATTTCTTCATATTCTCCTTCTTCTGTAACACCAATATTATATGAAGAATAGAAAGCAGGAGTCATATTAAATACAAAAACTAATGTTTCATCTCCTACTGTTCTTTTGAATGAAAATATTGATTGATTTGCATTATCAACCATTAACCATTGATAATGTGCTGGATTATATTCTTCAAAATACATTGCTTTTTCATGAATGTAAATTAAGTTCAAATCACGAATTAAACGAGATATTGAATCATGACTTGGGAATTTTTTTAATACCCAAGGTAATGATTTTGTTTCATTCCATTCATCAAATGATGCAAGTTCATTTCCCATAAAATTCAATTTCTTACCAGGATGCGCCCATTGATAAGTATAAAGATTTCTTATTTGTGCAAACTTTTGTTCATAATTACCCCACATCTTATTGATGATTGTTCCTTTGCCATGAACAACTTCATCATGAGAGAATGGTAATAAGAAATTATCACTATAAAAATACGCCATAGAAAAAGTTATATTATTATGGTGATATTTTCGATATATTGGATCTTTTCCATAATACTTTAATGTATCATTCATCCAACCTAAATCCCATTTATAATCAAATCCTAATCCGCCATATTCTAATGGTTTAGTCACACCAGCATATGAAGAAGAATCTTCTGCGATTAACATAACATCAGGATGCATTTGATGAATTTTACTATTCATTCTTTTAACAAGTTCTACTGCTCCTTCATTTACACCTTTTGAAGAATCACCATGATAGTATATAACATTAGAAATAGCATCAAATCTAATTCCATCAAAATGGTAATAAGACAAGAAATAATTTACACTCGACATCAAATATGATCTAACTGGGTCTTTGCCTAAATCAAATAGATATGACCCCCATTGAGATTTTTCATTTTCTCCATTTCCTTCAAATAGGTTAGTCCCATCGAATTTACATAATCCATAATTATCAGTTGCAAAATGTACTAAAACAAAATCTAAAATGACACCAATACCTGCTTGATGTAATCGATCAACAAATGACATTAATTGTTTTGGATTGCCATAGCGTGAATCAACTGAGAAAAATCCAGTAGCTTGATACCCCCATGAACCATCAAATGGATATTGAGTAATCGGCATAATTTCGACATGGGTAAAACCATTTTGAATAACATAGTCGATTAATTTATCAGCAATTTCTTCATAAGATAAATATCGACCATCTTGTGGACCTAACCAAGAACCTAAATGTATTTCATAAATCGACATTGGTTTATCAAAGTTACGATCACGAGAAGATAAATACTTTTCATCATGCCAAATAAAATCCTCGATATTAAATATTCTTGAACTAGAACCATTTTTATATTCGCTTAAAAAACCAAATGGATCTGCTTTTTCAACAAAATATCCATCCTTAGTTTCAATACGATATTTATATGTTTGATAATCTTTTAGATTTGGAACAAATAGTTCATATACACCCGCAATATCAATTTTATTCATTGGTAATGAAGTCAAATTCCATGAATTAAATTCACCAATTAAATGAATAGATCTCGCTTGAGGAGCATATACTCTAAAAACACAACCTTCAACATCATCAACTTTTGTATGATGACAACCAAAATATTTATATGCCTCAATTGTTTGCCCGTATAAGAAATCGTATACTAATCCAAAAGCCATAATACCCTCCTAGTAATCACCTGCATTTTATCAAAATATTTTTTTAAAAACTATATATTTTAAAAAATATATAAGGATTTAGCTATGAAAGCCCTTAAATCAGATTATATGTTTCTTAATAAATCATTATTCATTTACTTTTTATCTAGTTTGTAATAGAATAATATCGTTATGGAGGATTAAATATGTCAAAAGTAATTGCGGTTAACGCAGGTTCAAGTTCATTAAAATTTAAATTATATGAAATGCCAGAAGAAAAAGTAATTTGCTCTGGTATTGCAGATAGAATTGGTCATACCGATGCAATATTTGCAATCAAAGTTGGAGATGGAGAAAAAGATATTACTATCTGCAATATTCAAGATCATGCTTTAGCTGTTGAAATGTTACTCGAAGCATTAGTAGATAAAGGTGTCGTTAAATCACTAAAAGAAATTAAAGGCATTGGACATAGAATTGTTCAAGGTGGTGCTTATTTCTCTCATTCAGAAGAATTAAATGATCGCACAGAAAAATTAATTGAAGAATTAATTCCACTTGCACCATTGCATAATGCTGCTCACTTAGTTGGTTATCGTGCTTTCAAAAAAGCTTTACCTGGAGTAAAACATGTTGCAGTATTTGATACAGCATTCCATCAAACAATGGAACCAGAAGACTATATGTATGCTTGTCCAATAGAATATTATGAAAAATATAAAGTAAGAAGATATGGTGCTCACGGTACATCACATTTATATTTATCTCAACAAGCACAAATTTATTTAAAAAATCACGAAAATAAGATTATTTCTTGCCATATTGGATCTGGTGCTTCATTATGCGCAATCAAAAATGGAAAATGTGTAGCTACATCAATGGGTCTTACGCCATTAGCAGGTGTTATGATGGGAACAAGAACTGGTGATATTGATGCATCAGTTATGCCATATTTAGTAAAACAAACAGGAAAAGATGCAGAAACAATTTATCAAGAGTTTAATAAAAAATCAGGTTTATTAGGAATATCTTGTATTTCAAATGATACTAGAGATGTTGAAAAAGCTGCATTAGAAGGAAATCCAAAAGCTGTTCTAGCATGTAAAATGTATGCTCGTAGAGTTGCAGATTATATTGGTCAATACTTTGTTAGATTAGGAGGCTGTGATGTTATTGTCTTCTCTGCCGGTGTTGGTGAAAACTCTCCATATTTCAGAAAAATTATCATTGATCAAGTTAAAGAAGCATTACATATTGAGTTAGATGATGCAGTCAATGAAACAATCTTTGGTGGAAAAGAAGGAATTATTTCTAAACCAACTTCGCAAATTCCAGTTGTTGTTATTCCAACAAATGAAGAAGTAATGATTGCTAGAGATATCGTTTCTGTTTTAAAAATTAAATAGATATTTAAAAGGGGTTAAGATAAATTCTTCCCCTTTTTTATTTTGCTTAATTCATTGAAAAAAGGTTTACTTGACATAAAAGAATATACTTTATTTTTCTCAAATTTAATATTTGAAATATCATTGATGTATTTAATATTATTAAAACAAATCATATTTGCATCATTACCTTCATTTTCTTTGTTATTTGGTAGAGGTAAGACATATGCTTCATCAAATTTTGATAAAACATTAATATATTCGTTTTTAAAGGAAATCAGCCTTGAAATACGATCAGGACGGAATATCGCAACACGCTTTTTTAATGGATATCTAATTTTTAATATATCTAAGTTATTATTTATTTGAGCGTAATGATGAGCATAGTCTAAAACAATATTTATTCCTTTAATTTTATATTCTTCAAACCTTTGATGACTTGGTAAATACCTTAATAAATTTTCTTCCACATTATTAAGATTATGATAATTCTCATAATAACAAGCAATACTTGCTAAAACTAATAATGCATAATTATTTCCGTAATTTAAGCACTTTAACCGACCTAATTTTACATCTTTATAATAGACTTCAAAATAAATAAACGACTTAGTTTTCCTTAGAATTCTCATTCGATAAATTGCTTCTTTTTTCATTCCATAAGTAATCTTATTATTATGAACAATCTTATCTTTATCTTGATAAGGAATATATATTTTTGATGAATTCTTCACAAATTTTTGAAATGCATTTATATAATCCATTTCACACTTATAATAATCTGTATGATCGTAATCGATATTTGTAATTATTATTTCTTTTGGTTTATATTTTAAGAAATGTTCTTTATATTCACATGATTCTAAATAGAATAATGATTCATTTTTATTTCGAAAACCTTCGCCATCTCCACGCAAAAAAGAACTATTTGTATCAATGGTAGATAGAATATTAACTAATGTAGTCTTTCCATGTGAGCCACAAATAGAGATGGTCTTTTTAAAATTTAAGTAAAACCCAATAAACTCATTGTATTCGAAATATAATTTATCGTATAAATCAAGTTTCTCTAATAGTTTTTCTTTATAAAAATTATGTCCAATAATGATTACATCACTATTTAAATATGATTCATCATCTAATGAATGAATATGGATATTTCTTTTCTTTAATATATTATCAGTTAATAATTCTTTTTCTATATCAGATCCAGTAACTTCAAATCCATCATCTTGAATAATAGAAGCAAGGCTTGCCATTCCTGACCCTTTTATTCCTATAAAATAAAATTGCATATAATCACCTATTAATTATATGCAATCTAAGAAAATTATTGATGATAAAATGAAGTTATCTAAATGAATAAATAACTCATTCACCACTTATTCTACTCACTTATTATTCTTTTCCCAGTGTAATTATTGACAATTTTTGCTTTTGTTAAGTAGCCGTTATTATTAGAATCAACATTTGTTGCTTCCCAATGAACTTCTGTTTTAATGTAATATATAGTTGATAAATTACTAAAACCAAAAATGCATAAACACCAATAGCAGTAACTCTAACTTGCTTATCTAAAAAATGTGAATTAATTATAACTTAATAAATATTCCATCTTAATTACTTACATATTATTCGCATATTGTTTTTTTTATATTCACATGTATATTTTCTTTTCAATATAAAACTACATTTCTTTAATTTTGTTTTAAAGTGAAAAAATCTTGACCAACTACAACTTGACCTTCATCAAGCTCTAATAAATGGTGTAAAGGATATTCGATATTTAAACCTAATTCTCTTGGTGAACAACACATTCCGTTTGACACTTCACCTAAAAGTTTCCCTGGCTTAATAATTGTTCCATCATTCATAACTGTTCCAATAGTTGCAACTACTACTAACATATTTTCTTTAACATTATATGCACCGCAGACAATATCTAAGATTTCACTTCCTACATCGACTTGTAAAATATGTAAATGATCAGAATCTGGATGTTCTTCAACTGAAATAATACGTCCAACAACAAATCCAGTATTTCTAACATAATCAATTTTTTCAATATTAAATGATGCGATTTTATTATTGACTATATCGATAACTTCATCACTTGGCAAAACAATTCTACCTTCATTTTTAAACTTTATTATTTGAGAAATATTAAAAATATTGATACCAATCACTTTATCATCATGAAAAATGACACAGACATCATCTCTTTTATCAATTCTAGTGATACTTGCATCATTATCAATAACGACTAACAAAACATCACCGATTAATTTTTTGTTATAAAAAAATGTAGCTTTCATATTTTATTACTCCTTTTTTAGTCTTGCGATATATCTTTTAATTGGTGTACCTAGACCTCTAAATTTTGTTTCATATTCTGTTTGAGCGTCAAATGGATCATTTCCATCATAATCATAATCAACTTTTTCTAATTCAAAAGAAGATTCTTTAATATATTCTAATGAGTCATTAAATAGAATATCATTATCAGATTTAAAAATCAATTTACCATCACTAGACAAGATTTTAGCATATTCTTCTAAGCGAGATGGATATGTTAAACGACGTTTATGATGACGTTTCTTAGGCCAAGGATCAGAGAAATTAAGGAAGATAGTATCAAACTTTCTTTCTTTTAATTTTACAAACATCAATGTAATATCTGCGTTAACAAAAATTAGATTGTCTAACTTTTCATCATTTAGTTTTCTAATTGCATAAGCAAGTGCCATTGATTGAACTTCAACTGCAATAAAACGAATTGTTGGATTATTTTTAGCCATAGTGATAATAAAATCACCCTTCCCAGATCCTATTTCTAATACTAAATGTGGAAAAGAAATGTAATCTAAAAATAAATCATCATCAAGATCATTTAACATTAATACTTTATCATGATTTTCATTTATTATCGTTTCACCCCAAGGTCTTCTTTTCATTCTCATAATTAATCTAATTTCCCTAATTCATATATTGCACGAGCGTAAATACTTTGCGATTTTAAATAATCACAAATATGGATGTTTTCATCTGGTGAATGAATCTTATCATCTCTATGAGGGAAAGCTGAACCAAAAGCAATTGTATTCTTACTTTCTCTTGCGTAAGTTCCTCCACCGATTGTCATAATTGGTGTTTCTTCATCACCAGTTTCTTCTTGATACACCTTTAATAATGTTTTTATCATAGGCAATTCTGGATTAAATAATAAATAGTCTCCATAATATCCATGGAAATCAACCTTACCAAGTCCAAATTCATTTAATTTTTTCTCAACAATTCGAGGATCACAATTTTCTGGATAACGGAAATTAACAATCAATTCTAATTTACCTTGTTCATAACTAATTAATCCAACATTATAAGTTGTTTCGTGAAGGTATTTACCTTCAAAATATAAGTCAAATTTTCTACCTGTTGGTTCTAAATAACAATCTGCTAATTCCATTAAATCAGTATTATTTGTAAACCAGCCTAAGAATTTTAATAAATGTAAACCAGCATTAACTCCAAAATAAGGTGTTGATCCATGGCTTGATTTTCCATAAACAATAATCTCATCATATTCTTTTCCTGTAACAAATTGATATTTTGCATCTGAACAAGCAAAGAATGTTTCTAATGCACTAATTAAATTAATATCTTTTTGGATGATACAATGTGCTTCATCGATAACAGAATTTGATGCTACTCCTGCTTTAATAGAAATTACTTTATTAATCACTATATCTAAATCATGGGAATAACCAGTAATTCCCTTTTCACCATAAATTAATGGGAATTCTGCATCTGGAGTAAATCCATATTTTGGATAAGGCTTATGCAATGTATGGAAATAATGTTCTAAGCATTGTGAGCCACTTTCTTCATTACCACCAATAACTAAACAGACCTTATATCCTTTAATCAAATCATTCTCTTTTAGTGCTTTCAATGCATAAAATGCTGCCATTGCAGGACCTTTATCATCAGATGTTCCTCTACCATACATGATATCATCTTCAATTTCTCCACCAAAAGGTTCATGATGCCAGTTTCCAGAGATAGGAACTACGTCAGCATGTGCATAAATTGAGATTAAATCTCCCTCTCCAAAGCTTATTTCTGTACAATAATTATCACATCTATCAACATTAAAACCATTTTCTAATGCTAATTTAGCAATATAATCTAATGCATTAAATACACCTTTTCCAAATGGCATTTCTTGTGTTTTTGTTGTTTCATCATATACTGAATCAATTTTTATCCATTCTTGTAATTTCTTAATTGATTCATCTTGATATTTTACTAATAATTTTTCAAAATCTATTTTCATAAGAGTTCTCCTATAAAACCATACCTATAATATATAACATATATTAATAAATAAAGAAAGAATTTAAATGTTTGTTTCTAAATCTTTCTCGTAAGTAAATCCTAATGTTTTGTTTTTTGTAATTATTTTAATAACATGTCCAATACCTGGAGTTAATAAGGAAATTGCAGGTAATTCAAAGAAGAAATTAAAACCAATTAAAACAACAAAAACTAAATATGTTAATGTTGCTTCTCCTGCTTTCACACTTAACATATTATTAAATAAAGTATAACAACCAACAATAAATAAACCAGTATTAACAATAGGGACAATTACTGATGCTAGAACAATAGCTAAAGTGAAATTAACATTTTTCAAATACTTAAAAACTATTCCACTTAATAACCCAGCTATACCTGTTTTGACTAAACAGACAAAAATAGTTGCAAATACTAAACCTACACTAACATTATTTTGTCCACTTGGAGTCATAAAGAAAGCGATTGTTGAAGGAGAAGTACAAACAATTGCTCCATCAATTAAACCTAAAATTAAACCAACCTTTGGTCCATATAAACAAGCACCAATAATAATGGTGATTAAAGCTAAATTAATATTTAATATACCAAAATTAATATAATTACCAAAAAATTGTAAGGCAACGGTAACTGAAATTAAAATTGCAATACCTGCCATTCTTTTTATTTTAATACTATTACTTTTCATTTTTTCTTTTCTTCCATATAAAAAACACTTAATTAACATAGTTAATTAAAATTCTATCTATTTTTCAAATAGATTTGATATAATCCTTCTAATATTAAACTATGATCATAAATATAATCTTTTGAGATATTATCTTTAATTAAAGCGGAATTACCTCCAGTTAATATCTTTTTACATTTATAACCTAATTCTTCTTCAATTCTTTTTGATAGTCCTTCAATCATTTCAATTGTTCCATATATTGCACCAGAATTAAGGGAATCAATTGTATTTTTTCCAATTACTTTTTTAGGCGCTACTAATGAAGTATCCATCAATTGAGCAGCATTTTTTATTAGAGCATTAAAACTTACCTTAATACCCGATAAAATAACTCCACCAACATAATTACCCTTTTCATCAATTGCGAGCAATTTACTTGCAGTACCTAGATCAACAATGATTAATGGATAACCATATCTTTCTTTGCCACCAACACAATCAGCGACTAAATCTGCTCCTAATTCACTTGGATTATCAATTCTAATTGATAGTCCAGATTTTAAGGAATTACCAAGAACTTTACATTCAACATCTAAAAGTTCATTTACGGCATTTGCAATAACACGAGTTAAAGATGGAATAACACTTGATAGGATTGCTCCTTTAAAATCATCTTTAGACAAATGTTTTGCATTTAGAAAACCTTCTAAGAGTTCCTTATACTCAAAAGAAGATTTTAATAGATCACTGTAAGTACGATATTCATACTTAAGTTTTCCATCTTGGTATACCCCAACATACAGATTGGTGTTACCTAAATCTAATAATAAAACCATATATCTCCTTTCGCTACAGTCCATAAAGGTACCGTGCAATCATATAATAACCACTTTTATATTTTTTTTATACAACTTTATTGAAATTTTTGAATTTTAACTTAATTTTTACTATTAATTAATTATAATTAATAAAGGGGTGTAAAATAATGAAATCATTAAAAAATTCACAATTACTTTTACCAATTATCTATATACTACTTGGTGTAATCTTTTGTATCCCACAAATTTCAAGCACAATAATAAATATCTTATTTACTGTAATTGGAGTTTTAATTATTGTTTATGGTATTCTAACATTAATTAAAGGATGCAAATGTCATAATGATAATCGCGTTCCATTAATTGTTTATGGTGTTATTACTATCGTTTGTGGTATTTTATTTGGTTCACTTGTATGGCTAATATTAAATGTTATCTTCATTCTTTTAGGAATTCTACTTATCGCATATGGAAGTTATACAATAATTGATATTCTTGCACATAAAAACATTAAGGCATATCTAGCAACTATTATTGTTAATATTCTAGTCATGGCAATTGGTGTTTTATTATTAGTCCATGGAATTAAAGGTGGAGCAATTGCTACTATCTCTATTATTATAGGTGTTTTACTTATTGTAGATGGTATTTTCGGTATTATTGCTTATATAATTAATGAAAAAAATAATAAACCAACAAAACCAGTTAAAGCAAAAAAAGTAAAATAGATTAATAGGAGTAAAACTTATGATTTACTCCTTTTTTGTTGCGCGTTTTTCCCTAAAATACCATATTTTTTTATATTGTGATATAATATATTTGAGGTGTAAAAATGATTAGATTATATGAAGAAATAGATTTAAATGAAATAATTAAGATAACTAGACATCTTTGGTCAAATGAAGTTAAAATGTCTAAAGAATTAGAAGAATTTACCTATGATTTTTTAGTCCGTTATTATTTAATAAAAAATGAATATAGTTATGTTTATATTAATAATGGAGTCAAAGCTTTTGCACTTGCAAATAGAAATAATGAAACAAATGATAGTCTTATTTATTTTAAAAACAATGTAAAAAAACTATCATTAGAAGATCAAAAAAATGCAAAAGAATACTTAGATTATTTAGAATATAATCATCATAAAGTATATAAGTACTTAAATGATGATGACTTATATTTTTCTTTATTTGCTAGTATAGAAAAACATGCTGGAAGTAGATTATTAAATAACCTAATCGAACAAGCAAAAAAGAATAATATTAAAAACATCTATTTTTGGACAGATGAAACTTGTAATTATCAATATTATGAAAAGAAAGGTTTTAATAAAATAGAAGAATATTTAATTGTTCTTCTTGGTAAATCGATTAAGACATTTATTTATAAAATAAGTATATAAAGTATATCTACAAACTGATAAATAAACTTTGATTATCGATTCATTCATTAGTTTCTATTGTAAATCTAATAATAAAACATTTGATTTATATATAATGAAAGATGAACAAAAAATAACAATTCTATGCTCTATTCAAAATAAAAATAACGACTGGTTTATTATAATAACTATTTTTCACTATTTGTTCAAAAAAAAGATCATGCTTAATGATGTTAACATGATCTTATTTTATTTTAATTAAAGAATTTCTTCTACTCTTCTTACTACTTCATCAACTGTAAAGCCAAAGTCTTTAATTACAGCTGCTGCTGGAGCAGATTTACCAAATGTATCAACGCTCATAACATGAGGAGCAAATTTATGCCATCCGAATGAAGAAAGCATTTCAATTGCAAAACGTTTTTCATAGTCTGTTCCTAATACTTCTTTGATGTAGTTTCCATCTTGTTTTAAGAATAATTCTTGACATGGCATTGATACAACACGAACATCAATATTCTTTAATAATAATGCTCTTTGTGCTTCAATTGCTAAACTTACTTCACTACCTGTAGCAATTAATGTTAATTCTGGTTTTTCACCACGTTCTTTAGAAATAACATATCCACCTTTATAAACATCATCACTTCTTGAACCTTCAATTAAAGGTAATGCTTGTCTTGAAAGAATGATACATGAAGGATGATCAGTTGTTTCAAGTGATAATTTCCATGCTGCAGCAGTTTCATTTACATCGCAAGGACGATAGACATAGTTTCCAGGAATTGATCTTAACATTGCAAGTTGTTCAATTGGTTGATGTGTTGGACCATCTTCACCAACTGCAAGAGAATCGTGTGAGAATAGATATACTGCAGGAAGATTACTTAATGATGCCATTCTAATTGCTGGTTTTAAATAATCTGAGAAGACTAAGAAACAACCGACATATGTTCTTACTCCACCATGTAATAACATACCATTTTGAATTGATGCCATTGCAAATTCACGAATACCGAAGTTGATATTTCTTCCTTCACGATGTTCTGGAGAGAAGTTAACTGCATCTTTTACGTTTGTCATAACAGAAGCTGCAACGTCTGCTGATCCACCAACTAAATTGAAACATGTTTGATGTAATAAGTTTAACATTACTTGGCTAGAGTTTCTTGTTGAATCTTTAAAGCCTGGTTCATAATATGGGCCTTTATCAAAGACAAATGTTTTAATATCATTATTCATTGTTGAAACAAATTTAGCTGCATCTTCTGGATAATCACGTTTATATGCTTCAAAATATTGTTCCCATTGTTTATATGCTGTTTCACCTCTTGCGATGAATGTTTTCTTAAATTGATTATAAACTGTTCTAGGCATTGTAAAGTCTGGATAATCAAATCCATATGATAATTTAGCATTCTTACCATCTTCAACACCTAATGGAGCACCATGGACTTTTGATGTTCCTTGTTTAGCTGAACCAAAGCCGATAATTGTATGAACAATAATTACTGTTGGTTTATCTTCACTCTTCTTTGCTCTTGTAATAGCTTTATCAATTTCTCTAATATTATTACCATCTTTGACAACAATAACATTCCAATTAGATGCTTCAAATCTTTTCTTTTGATCTTCAACATTAGATAATGCTAATGGACCATCTAATGTAACATCATTACAGTCATAGAATAAAATTAATTTATTTAATTTTTGTGCACCAGCAAAGGAAATTGCTTCTTGAGAAATACCTTCTTGTAAACAACCATCACCACATAATGCATATGTATAATGATTCATAAATTTATAACCAGAATCATATAATCCTCTGATCATTTGTTCTGCCATAGCAAATCCAACTGCTTGAGCAATACCTTGTCCTAAAGGACCTGCAGAAGCATCAACACCTGGAGTTAAATCTACTTCTGGGTGACCTGGTGTAATAGAATTTAATTGTCTAAAATTCTTTAAATCATCCATTGTAATACCATAGCCTGCTACATGTAACATTGTATAAAGTAACATAGAAGCATGACCTGCTGATAAAACAAAACGATCTCTATTAATCCATTTTGGATGATTTGGGTCTGCAACTAAATGCTTTGTAAATAATGTGTATAAAATAGGTGTACTTCCAAGTGCCATACCTGGATGTCCAGATTTTGCTTTATTAATCCCATCAATAATTGTGGAACGAATTGCAGCAATACATAAATTGTCTTTTGATGTCATAATTATATTCTCCAATAAAAGTCTAGAAGCTTAGGTTCCCTGCGAATAACAGGTGGGCATCTTGTTCAAAAGTATTAGGATTCCGAAGTTTATTTGAATAAGATTTTTTCTTAGACCAACGGCCTTCAACACAACTTAAGAATTATATAAAAGATTCCCGAAATAAAAGTGTAGGTACCACATATTGCTCCTAGACAAAACTATTTTATCACATATACATATAAATAACTAGACAACTTTACTATCATAACTAGAAAAAAATTAACATTTTTATCTATTTTTTTATATATTAACCATCAAAAATTTTGCATATAATATTTATATAAAAAATAATATAATTTATTTGATGAAAAGATGAAAAAAATATTGACAATAATCTTTTAAATAGATAATATATCTATGCAAATAAAATTTGTGGAAAGAAGAGGCGCTCAACTTCTCACCAGATTCGTTATGACGAATTGGTCAATGCTACAATACATATCTTTAAAGTGTATTATGATGGGCGCAGGATTCTTGTACCCATTTTTATTTTATATAAGGAGGAACCGTCTATTATTAACGAAAGACCAAACAAAAATCGTGATAACGATGAATTAGTTAACGAAGCAATTCGTTTCCCTCAAGTTCGTGTTATTGGACCTAATGGGGATCAATTAGGTGTTATGCCAAGACTTAGAGCACTTCAAGTTGCTGAAACATACTCTTTAGACTTAGTATGTGTTGCAAAAGAAGCAAACCCACCAGTATGCAAAATTTTGAATTACGGAAAATACCGTTTCGAGCAACAAAAGAAAGAACATGAACAAAAAAAGGCTCAAAAGATGAAAGAAATTTCAGTTAAAGAAATTCAACTTTCCCCAGTTATTGGTGGTCACGATTTTGATACTAGAGTAAACCAAGCAAAGAAATTCTTATCTGCTGGTGACAAAGTTAAAGTTACTATGCGTTTTAGAGGAAGACAATTAAGCCATACAGAAGTTGGTTTAGAAGTTGTTAATCGCTTTGTCGAATCTGTAAAAGAACTTTCAAATGTCGAAAAAGAACCAAAATTAGATGGTAAGATCTTATATTGCGTTTTAGCATCAAAAATTAAAAAGTAGGAGGACAAAATCATGCCAAAAATGAAATCAAAACGTGCCCTTTTAAAAAGAATGAAGGTCACAGGCTCAGGAAAGGTTAAAATTTTCCATTCACACGTTTCCCATTTAAGCCACAACAAATCAACAAAACAAAAAAGACATTTAAGAATGCCTAACACTCTTTCAGCTTCTGATTACAAGAGAGTTAGAATCTTAATCCAAAAGTAGGAGGTTAGAACCATGAGAGTAAAAGGTGGAACAACAACACGCGCAAGAAGAAAAAAAGTATTAAAGAGAGCAAAAGGTTACTTTGGTTCAAAACACGCTTTATTCAAAACAGCAAATGAACAAGTAATTCACTCATTACACTATGCATATGTTTCTCGTAGAACAAGAAAATCAGACTACAGAAAATTATGGATTGTTAGAATTAATGCAGCAGCTCGTAATTACGATTTGAACTATTCAACATTAATGCATGGTTTAAAACTTGCTGGCGTTGAAATCAATAGAAAGATGTTATCAGAAATGGCTATTACTGATGAAGCAGCTTTCGCAAATGTCGTTGACTTAGCAAAAAAAGCATTAGCTAAATAATTTTATTTGTTAACTAAAAGAACTAGATGTGTTGATGATCTAGTTCTTTTTATTTTTCTTTTCTTCAAGGATATCATTAATTAAATCAATTGATTTAGTAAATATATCCTTTCCTTTTTTATTATCGATGATTTTAATATTATCTTCATTGATTAAGATAAAACTATCCGCATTCATTAGTATTCCTCCAATAGTGCCTCCACCAAAAGGATAAGAGTTATCTTTATCTTTTTTTAATGGTGTTTTATTAAATTCACTACCACCACTACCAAATGCTACACTTATTTTTAATATTGGAATTAACATCTTATTATCATTTAAAATGATTGGTTCACCAATAACTTTTGATGTATCAATCATTTTATTAATACTATCAATTGAAATTCCTAATAATTCAGTTACTTGTTTGTTTTCCATAGCGATATTTTCCTTTAATAATTAAATAATTTAACAATAATATACCTATATTAAAATGTAATCGTATTTTAATTACAAAATTAGTATTACTTGATAAGTAAGTAGAATATGATAAACTATCTATTTTACGATATATAAAATTCTTAAATACTTCTAAAAATCGATCAATCAATATCATTTTTAATGTCATTCCAATATATTCATCAATTTCTTTATATAGTTTTATATCCACATAATCAAAGTGGACATAATCAAATAATGATGTCATATCGATTTCTTCTTTGAATTCTAATTCTGAAGTAGGAATTAATTTTTTAATAAGTTTTGTTAATTTTTTTCCTTTAATAGTAATTGGAAGCTTAAAAATATAAATCTTTATTCTACTAAACTCAATCTGAATATCGATATATTGATTATAGACGAATAATAACCATAAGATTATTAATATCGATAAAATAATAAAATAGATAATCATAATATTATTATTGTCAAAAATAATAATCCTATTATTTTCCTATAAAAAAATTGAATATTTTTTTAAGCAGCAAAAAAGTCAGGATAATTAATCCTGACAAAATGTTTCATATTTAAAATCTAATTCTAACATCAAAACATTATAATTATTTCTAGTGAAAAACCATTATTTTGTATTTCTAGAGCAATCTTTCATTACTCTGTTAGATTTTTTGTTTGTTAAGGGATAATCTGGGTCAACGTGAGGAGCATAAGGAATATTACCACCTTCTACTACTCGAGTATCCTTCATCTTTTTTCTTTTTGTATCTTGTACTTTATTTTGTTTTTTCATCATATTTCACCTCTTTCCAGAGATTAGTATGAGAATAAAAATGATAAATTATAAATAATTCTCTTCAATATTAGTTACTGGTTGATAATTTTCATCAACTCTAATCACTTTGATATTAGCAATACATTCTTTAACTTGTTCTTCCCAATTCCAAGCTTCTTCAATCTCTTTAATTTTTTCTGGATTAGGTGCAGTTGTTGGATTTTTTGGTTCGAAAATTGTACAACAATCTTCAAATGGTCGAATAGAAATGTCATATGTACCTAATTGTCTAGCAATTTTTATAATATCAACTTTATCAACGCAAGCTAAAGGTCTAATAACTGGAGTATTAACTACACATTCAATTTGTTGCATACTCTTTAATGTTTGCGATGCAACTTGCCCAATACTTTCACCATTTGCAATAACTAAATCATTATGATATTTTGCGATTCTTTCTGTGATTCGATACATCATTCTACGCATAATTGTTATTGCATATGATTCTTTTGCATAACGATATATTTCTTCTTGTAAATGAGTAAAAGGAACAACATAAATTTTAACTTCTCCTTGATATTTAGCTAAAATCTTGCATAAATCAGTAATTTTAGTAATAACACCTTCATTAGTATAAGGTGGTGCAGCAAAGTGAATACATTCCATCTTTACTCCTCTTTTCATCATCAAATAACAAGCAACAGGAGAATCGATTCCTCCACTCATCATCATTAATCCTTTTCCACCAATTCCTAAAGGATATCCTCCTGCACCTTCTTCTTGATCAAAATAAATATATGTTTCATTTTGACGAATCGTTAAAGATACTAATAAATCTGGATTATGAACATCAACTTTTAATGAAGTATTTTTCAAGATATGAGAAGCGATTGCTCGATTAATCTCATCCGAAATCATTGGGAAGACTTTTTCTGCTCTTTTCGCATGAATTTTAAATGTTTTTGCTTTCTTAGAAGATACTAATTCTAAGCAAGCTTCTTTCATTTTTTCAATGTCATTTTCTACTTTATAGACAATAGAAAAAGAAGATAAACCAGAAACTGTTTTTAAAATAGGTTTAACTTTTTCATAATCTACACCATGTAAATGGATATAAATATGATCTCTTCTTACTTCATAAGTTAAATCAGAGAATTGTTTTAACGCTCTTTTAATATTACTTCCAAGTAGATTAATAAAATCTCCACGATTTTTCCCTTTAGTAGATAATTCACCAAAGCGAACCATAATTAGTTCTTTTTCCATAAAATCCCCCCTCATTTTTATAATAAATACATATATTAGAAAGAAAAGGATAACCAATCGGCTATCCAATCATTTTATTTAATAACTGCTTCTAACCAACTTTCAGGTGCTTCTAAATCAAGTAGTTTTGCTACAGTTGGAGCAACATTTGCTAACCCAAATTCTCCTTCTTTCATTTCAACATTAATATCATCATCAACAATGATAAATGGAACAGGGTTTAATGAGTGTGCAGTTCTTACTTGAACTACACCTTTTTTATTCTTTTCAAGCATTTCATCAGCATTACCATGATCTGCAGTAATAAGCATTGTATACCCTTCTTGTTTTGCGACTTTCCAAAGTCTTGCTAAACCTAAGTCAACTGCTTCCATTGCACAAATTGTTGCATCTAATGAACCTGTATGTCCAACCATATCTCCATTTGGATAATTTAATCTAATAAATTGATATTTATGTGTTTCCATAGCTTCGATTACTTTATCTGTAATTTCTGCACTCTTCATCCATGGTCTTTCATCAAAGGAAACATTATCAGAAGGAATTTCTACATAAGTTTCTAATTCTTCTGAGAATTTTCCTGATTTATTACCATTCCAGAAATATGTAACGTGACCATATTTTTGTGTTTCGGAAATAGCAAATTCATTAATGTTATTTGCAACACATAATTCAGTTAATGTATGGCGAATCTCTGGAGGATTAACTAAAAATCTAGCTGGTAATTTTAAATCTCCATCATATTGTAATAATCCTGCATAACAAACATTTGGATAAATTACTCGATCGAATTTATCAAAGTCTTGATAATCAAATGCCATTGAGATTTCAATTGCTCTATCGCCACGGAAATTGAATAAAATTACTGAATCTCCATCAACAATTTTACCTACTGGTTGATCATTTTCACAAATAACAAAGGATGGTAAATCTTGATCGATAATACCTTCAACTTCTTTTCTAAATGTTTCGATTGCTTCACTTGTTGAGCTAAAATGTCTTGCATCACCTAATACATGAGTATGCCATCCATCTTCAACCATTTTCCAATTAGCTTGATAACGGTCCATTGTAATTTTCATACGTCCTCCACCAGAAGCAATCTTTGCATCAAATGAATCATCATTTAATTCGTTTAATACAGTTTCTAATTGGTTGACATATACTAATGCACTAGTTGCAGGTACATCTCTGCCATCTAATAAAACATGGACTCTAACCTTTTTTACACCCTCTAATTTTGCTTGTTTAATCATCGCGATTAAATGAGAAATATTTGAGTGAACGTTACCATCAGATAATAAACCTAAGAAATGTAATGTTGAATTATGAGCATGAACATTATTAATTTCATCTTGCCATGCTTGAGATTGATAAATCTTTCCAGAAACAATAGATTCATTAACAAGCTTTGCACCTTGAGAATAAATCTGTCCACAGCCTAATGCGTTATGTCCAACTTCTGAATTACCCATATCATCATCACTTGGAAGTCCAACTGCAGGTCCATGGGCTTTTAATCTAACATTTGGATATGTTTTTAAAAAATGATCGAGGTTTGGTGTATTTGCTAAACTAACTGCATCACCTAAGCCAGTTTTTGAAAATCCAACACCATCCATAATTACAAGTAAAATTGGTTTTGTCATATAAAATCTCCTTATTTTTTCCGTTTCATATTATATCACAACTATTATAAAAAGTGACAATTTCAAATTAATTATTTATTTTATTATTTTTAATAGATACTAATATTTTGCTGTTTTATAATCGCTATTGTACATTTTTTTACTATTGCCTAGTTTCTTTTTTAAAGATCAAATAATTCATTAAAATCTTTAATATAAATATCTGCGAATAACTTTTTTTCTTCCTCATCTTTATTTGAACAAGCTTCATCAAATACTGCACAAACTTTAAAGCCAGCATTTTTTGCAACTTTTATTGCTTCTAATGTATCTTCAAAAACCATAATATCACTTGGTTTTTCTTTTAATAAAGATGCTACATAATTAAATAATTCTGGAGATCTTTTCCCATTTTTAAACTTCTTAACATCTTCAATAAAAGAAAATTCATCTAATATTTCATGACGCATTAGACAAGGGATATAACATTCTGGTGAATTGGCCGTCGCGACTGATAAATTAATATCATTTTGTTTCAAAAACTTTATAAATTCTTTAACATGTTTTTTTAATTCGACTTCATGGACATATTTAAACATGACAGCTTCTAGCCATTCATTTTTAATCTCTTCAACACTTTCTTTTAAAGAAAATGTAGTCTTTGTATATACTGCTGCTTCATCTAAACCCATAGTAGAAATATCTTTCCCATAATTATATGGAACTTCCATATTTCTTTTTGCGAAAAAGTTTTTATCTACATTTGACCAAACAGAAGTTGAATCTAATAACGTTCCATCTAAATCAAAAATTATTGCATTTACCTTTATACCTTTTAATAAAGTTTGACGGACAATAATAATATCTTTAAATCCCTCTTCTACACTAGGAGGAACTATTTTATTAATATATTTAGAAGGAACATCAAGAGGTAAAAATCTTTCATTTGGATCACGATTTCTTTGATTAACTCGCGATATCGATGTTTTTTCATCTAATGGAAAATAATATGCGACTTTATCATAATCAACATTATATTGTTTTAATGATAAATCAATTCTTTCACGTACTTCTTTATCAATATTTGTCGCATCTAAAATAACATCATCACCATTTTTTAAATTTAAAGCAACTAAACGAAAAACTTCAGGAAAAATATCTTTCTCTTGTAGGTCTAATCTTAATGATCTAACTTCGTCACTTGAAATCATTTTATATCCATATTGTTTAGACAATTTTTTTCCATATGTTGTTTTTCCACTACCTGGAATACCGATTAAAACATGTAATGTTGCCATAATATTACTCCCTAAATTATATTATCAAAATCTTGTCATAAAGAAAATAAAAGAATAAGTATTTCTCTTATTCTTTCATCATTACATTAATTATAAATTAATGTTTTTCTCCTTTTTTTCGATATAGCATTGAATCTGCTCTTTCGACAATATCTTTGTAATCAATATCTTCTTTATTAATTAAGGAATACCCACAAGAAACTTCAACTCTATATGGTCTAATAGAAGATTCATTAAACTCAATGCAAGCATAAGTAATTTCATCAATTAAATTATTTACACTGTCTTCATTTAATGGATTTGTGATAATAATAAATTCATCTCCGCCATAACGAGTTAATAAACATTTATGTTTATTACAGATTTTATTGATGATACTAGCACAATCAACAATTGCTTGATCTCCATTAATATGTCCATATTGATCGTTAATTCTTTTTAATCGATCAAAATCACATAAGATCATATAGTAATTGTCCACGGTCTTCTTTTTAAGTAAATCATCAGTCACTTTTTTCATAATTATTCGATTAGGTAAACCAGTCAACTCATCATATGCTAATTTATTTTCAATGTATTTTGCATAAAATATTAATAACGCAATAGAGAAACTTAAATCAAAAATAGGAATAAATATATCAAAACTCTTCTTTAATATGAATTGGAATACCGCTCCAAGAAGAGGTAATATTGAGAAGACTAACATATTGATATATTGTTTACTATTATATTGATTGGTTGTTTTTTGAAATATATATCCACTATAAAATGCACCAATAAGTAAATACGCTCCTGAAATAATAAAATTAAGAACTAATCCAATTGAGTTAGAAACATAATAATATTGTCCTAAATCATTTTGCTCAATAGTAAAAATATAACCATTAAAATAAGAAGTAATAACAAATATTGAATATATACTTACTGGGATTAAAAAACTAATTGCTAAAATACATGATTTTTTAAGTGATGCTTTTGTTGTATTTTTATAAAAAGAAATAAAACAAAGCCAGAAAAATGAAGCAAATACAATTGCGATTAAATAAATGCCGGAAACGATAAAATTTATGGTTTTAGCAACTTCTGTCTTTTTACCATCAACAAAGCCGAAAATTAAATCAGAGATAAAGCTAATTATAAAGAATAAAATACATGTTAATAAAAACTTCCCCTCACGACTATTGCGGTAAGGTAGAAATTTAATAAATATGATAAGTGCAGTAATTAAGCTAAAAATTACAATTGTAATATAACCTTCCATATCTTTTTCTCCGTATAAAAATAATATAACCTATTTAGCAGAAATACTCGTTATTTTTACTTACTTAACTTCTTTCTATCTTTTTTTATCACAGTTCTTTTTATTTTTAAATGGACAAGAAGAATATGAAGAACAAGAAGAACATCCTCTTCTGCGTTCTTTAATAATTATAATAATCGAAATTATTATAACAATAATGGTTATTGATAAAATAATAATCGATGGAGTATTCATTTTTAAATCACTCCAACAATAAAACCAATAAGTGCAACTACCCCACTTATTAAATAGGCAATAATAAATTGCATAGAAGCAACACCAAGAGCATACTTAATTCCTAATTCTTGTTTGATTGACGCAATTGCAGCGATACATGGAGTATATAATAATGAGAACACTAAAAAGGAAATTGCACCAACTATAGATATTGAACTAGATATCATTGCTTCATTACCAAATAAGACAAGCAAAGTTGATACAACTGATTCTTTTGCCATAATTCCACTTATTAATGCCGTAGTATATCGATAATCACCAAATCCTAAAGGTTTAAATATAACTGAAATACCTCCAGCGATAATAGAAAGCATACTATTGGAAGGATCACTAACAAACTCTAATCTAAAATTAAATGATTGTAAGAACCAAATAATAATCGATGCAATTAATATTACACTACATGCTTTTTTAATAAAATCTTTGACTTTATCCCATAGTAATTGAAAAACATTCTTTAATCCTGGTAAACGATAATTTGGTAGTTCCATAACAAAAGGAATTGCTTCTCCTTTAAAGATAGTTTTCTTTAATAATAAAGCATATAATACACCAAGAATTATTCCAAATAAATATAATCCAATCATCACTAACCATGCCCATTTTCCAAAGAAAATACTACATATAAAGCTGTAAATAGGTAACTTAGCACTACAACTCATAAATGGTGTTAAAAAAATCGTCATTTTTCTATCTCGTTCCGAAGATAAAGTTCGAGTTGCCATTACTCCTGGAACTGTACAACCAAAACCAATAAGCATTGGAACAATTGATTTTCCAGACAAACCTATTTTACGTAATAATTTATCCATAACAAAAGCAATACGCGCCATATAACCAGTATCTTCTAATATTGATAAAAAGAAGAATAAAGTAACAATAATTGGAAGGAAAGATAATACACTTCCTACACCTTGAAATATCCCCTCTATTACTAAAGAATGAACAATATCACTAACATTCCAAGATGTAAATAAATTATCCATCCAATTAATAAATGCATCTATTCCCATCTCAAATAATGTTTGTAATCCTAACCCAATCACATTAAAAGTTAAAAAGAATACTAATCCCATAATTAATATAAAAAATGGGATAGCAGTATATTTACCAGTTAAAAATCGATCAATTTTTTCACTTCTTATATGCTCTTTACTTTCACGAGGTTTTTCTACGCAAAGAGAACATACCTTTTTTATGTATGAAAAACGCATATCGGCAATTGCAGCTTGTCGATCTAAGGAACTTTCTTCTTCCATTTGAACGATAATATGTTCGATCATTTCTAATTCATTTGTTGATAAATGTAATGCATTAATGATTAATTCATCGCCTTCAATGATTTTTGTAGAAGCAAATCTTAATGGTATTTGATATTTCTTTGCATGATCTTCAATTAAATACATAATACTATGTATCGCTCTATGAACTGCTCCACCACGATTATTCTCATCACAAAAATCAAGGATTAATGGAGTTTCTTGATATTTTGCCACATGTATTGAATGGTCAATTAATTCTTTAACTCCTTCATTTTTTCTTGCAGATATAGGAACAATAGGTACTCCTAACATCTCTTCCATTTTATTAATATTAATGCATCCACCATTACCAGTAACTTCATCCATCATATTTAATGCGATAGTCATTGGTCGATTAAGTTCCATTAATTGAAGAGTCAAATAGAGATTTCTTTCAATATTTGTTGCATCGACAATATTAATAATTCCACGTGGGTTTTCTTTTAAAATAAAATTACGAGATACAATCTCTTCTTCACTATATGGAGATAAAGAATAAATACCAGGTAAATCAGTGACTAATGTATTTTCTTTTCCTTTTATAATTCCACTTTTTTGATCAACTGTT
The DNA here is from genome assembly GCA_029006735.1 of Caryophanales bacterium. Taxonomy (GTDB): domain Bacteria; phylum Bacillota_I; class Bacilli_A; order RFN20; family CAG-449; genus UBA3210. Next base: position 3,424 of record JAQXGN010000015.1, on the reverse strand, counting down.
ACACCAGGAAAATTACCAACATGTTGATTAGAGCCAGTAAGTTGATTAAACAAAGTGGTTTTACCACTATTTTGATTACCGGCAAGAGCAAAAGTTAATTTTTCTTCTTTTGGTAAAGGATGAGATGAAGATATATCATGGAATTTTCCCCCTTCTCCTAAACCAGGGTGAAATATTTTTTTTCTTTTTGATATATCATTAAATATTCTTTTTTCTTGACTTTTTTCAGTTACTTTCGATATTTCTATCTTTCTCGCGTCTTCTATTCTTAAAGTCAGATTATATCCATGTAAAGATAACTCCATTGGATCACCCATAGGTGCAAGTCGAACTAAAGTAACTTCTGTTCCTGGGATTAAACCCATGTCTAAAAAGTGTTGACGAAGTATTTTTTCTCCTCCAACTGATTCTACTTTTGCTACTTCTTTTACTTTTAATTCATTTAATGTCATCTTTACCTCTAAATTATATTCCCGGTTGTATTATATATGAAAAAATATTTAAATGTAAGGAAAAACAATAATTATTTAATAATTATTTATTGATAAATAGATCAACAAACTCAAATTTATTACAATCAACTAATCCTCTATTTGTTAATCTTAATGTTGGAATACATGCTAAAGATAAAATACCCATTGTCATAAATGGAGAAGGAAGAGTAGAGCCCATTTCTTTCCAAGCATTCTCTAATGAATCAACCATTACCTTGGTATCTTCTAATGATTTTAATGACATTAAACCTGCTAAAGGTAATTCAACTTTACCAATTACTTTCCCATTTTTAATCGCGACTGATCCACCCTTACATTCTCTTAATGTATTATATGCTAAAAGCATATCTTCATCATTAGAACCGATAATTAACATATTATGTGCATCATGGGCAACAGTTTGAGCTAATGCTCCTCCTTTAATACCAAAGCCTTTAACAAAGCCAAATGAATATTTACCATTTTTATGATGACGATCAAATACAACTGCTTTTAAAACATCATCATTTCCATCAAGAACTACTTTATTATCAACTACTTTAAAATCCATAATCTTATCTAATGTAATTGTTTTTCCTGGTATTACTTCAATAACATGAGCCTTTACTTGATCTTTATCAGATTTTAAAGCAAAATCATCAATTGTTAAATCTTTTAAATTTAATGAATCAGTTGCCCAAGAAGGATAAACATATTCTTCAAATGGAACAACATTTTTCCCATTTTCTGCGACTAATTCGCCATTAATAAATGTCATAACAACATGACAAGCATTTAAATCATCAATTAAAACCATATCTGCACATTTAGAAGGAGTAATTGACCCCATATCATGATCTAATTGAAATAATTGAGCAACATTAATTGTAACCATTTGAATAGCTTCAATTGGATTAATACCTTCTTCAATTGCTCTTTTGACTACATAATCTAGATGACCTTTTTCTATTAATGTATTTGGATGAGTATCATCAGTTACTAAACAAGCAAAACGTGAATCAACTTCATGATCAGTAATTGCCTTTTTTACTTCTTGTAAATCATGCCATGCTGATCCTTCACGTAATTGAGCATACATACCTAATCGCATTTTTTCTAAAGCATCAATCGCTCTAGTAGATTCATGACAACAACGTACTCCAGAAGAAATATAAGCATTTAATCCATTTTCAGTTTCTGGAATTGAGTAATGTCCTGTAACAATTTTTCCTGCCTTTAATGTTTCTCCTACAATCGCATGAGTTTCTTCATTAGAATTAATTATTCCTGGGAAATTCATCATTTCACCTAAACCAATACATTCATCCCAAGTCATTGTTTCTTTTACGTCACTTGGACCAATATATGATCCTGTATCTTCAAATCCTGGGATAGCAGGTACACAAGAAGGAGTTGCAAGCATTACTTTTAATGGAGTTCCTTTAGCGTCATCTAACATACATCTAACTGCTTTTAATCCTAATACATTGCATACTTCATGTGGATCCATAAAGATTGCACTTGTACCATGAGGAATAACTGCTTTAGCGTATTCTTTTGGTGTTAACATTGATGATTCAATATGGATGTGCCCATCCATAAATGCAGGAGCTAAATACATATTTGAAGCATCAATTACTTTAGTATCTTCTCCAATAACATCATCACATTTTCCCAATTTAGCAATTCTACCTTTAATAATTGCTACATCTCTTCCTTCTAAAATTTCTCTAGTACATACATTGATTATTTTTGCATTTTTAATTACTATTTCAGCATTTTTTCTACCCATTGCTACACTTGCTAAATCTTTTGATACTTCCCATAATGGTGCTTTATTAAACTTATTAATCATACTTCTTTCTCCTTCGCTTTATATAATTATCGTAATCCTTTAAATTTTTCTTTCCATTCTTTAGATATTCTAAATGAATCATTAATTTTAGTTATCGTCATTGACTTAATCTTATAATTTATTAAATCTTTCTTTAGATAATCATAGATTAATTCTTGATGATATATCGCTAGCTCACATAATAACCAAGTTTGAGCAAGAATTAATGAATGACGATTTTCTTTACTTATTAATTCAAGAATTAATTTAGTCTTTTCAATATCTAATTTAGAAGGATGTAAGATATACATCACATATCCCCACCTTTTAATAAATTCAATATTAGACTTTATATATTCTTTTGAATATTCATAGATAAAATCAAAATCACATTTTCTAATAAAACCTATTAATTGATCATTATCTGCCCAAAAAGAAAACAAATCTTTATATTTATCAATAAATAAAAAACGATCTTTAGGTTCTTTAATATTCTTCAAGTGTGTATAGAAAAATATCCTTTGTAGCCAATGATCGTTTTTTAATAAACTATAGTTATATTCTACTTCTTCTTTTCTTTTTACATATTTTTTTATTAATCCATCGATATCTTTAGTCTTAAAATTACTATTTAATAATGATATATCGTTTTGAATTTCATTTAATGTAATCATATAAGTCCTCAACACAATATGTATTATAAAGGAAATAAATATTAAAAATAAAGAATAATATTAAAGTTCGATTGAATTGAATAGCTTTCCTAAATAAAAGTCGTAATTGATTATCTGACCCAAATTAATTTTCCTTGAATTGTCAATATTTTACGTAATCCATAAATAACTCATAAGATTACACTAAATATTTATGCACAAGAAGTATTATGAGTAAAAAAACATAATTATGCTGAAGATGGATTCGTAATCTATATTCTAAGAAATGGTAAAGAAAAAAGGTAGCAATTTAAGCTTTTAAAGAATCCGGATTTAACAAAAATTCTTTTATGCCAAGGAAAAGAACACCATTATCGTCTTTCCATTTTTTTATATTATTTTTTACAATAATAACTTTTCTAAAACTATCATTAATATTAAATAATGGTCTTTCTTCTTGTTCC
>JAQXGN010000014.1 GCA_029006735.1 Caryophanales bacterium | reverse complement strand
TTAACTAGGAAATTGTATTTTTTACGGTAATATAAAAAAAGACCTAGATAGGTCTAAAAAGTTTCAGTTTCATTGAAAGGATAGTAGAATCCATACTTAACTTGTTCATAAATATCTTTAGGAACAAGGAAAGGTTTATTACATTTAGAGCAATATAGTTCAGGATAGTCTTCTTTACGAGAATTAAAGCATTCAAAAATAATATCTGCATCTAGTTCTATTTCGAAATCACATTTAACGCATTTCATTTCAATGTGTTCAACAAAACCACCTGGGAAACAGAATTCATCATACCAAACTTCTTTAGTTACATCGATTTTTTTAGTAGTAAAAGGATATTTCATAAATTAACCTGAAGGATAAAATGATAATTCATAGTTAAGAAACATTTGAGAACCACATACACATAAGGTAGGATCATAACCAAAAGAATTCTTTAAACCATTTATCCATTTAGTATTATCTAACATTTTAGTTAATTGTGCATCAGAGAATAGTGATTTATCTGATATTTTTTCTTTAAACTTATTAGAATAGAAGCCATAATATCTAATTTGTTGAAATCCTTTAGAAGGAATATGAACAATTAAGCGTTCAATGAAAGAGAAAACATCTTCAGTAATATATTGTCTACCGAGTTTATCTTCTTCGTTTTCGACATCATCGTCTTCGTGAGGATCATAACACCAAGTAATTAATCTATTTTCAATATCGAACTTAAGAATTCTTCTTTCTGAAATAGCAGGATGAGAAGCATATCTAGCGACATAATTTGTTAGAGACTTCATATCTTTAATGTTATCGTTATCTTTACTTTTAACCATTTTAGGACCATAAAAATAATAACCATCAGGATATTTCTTTTTTAATTCGATACAAAGTTTAAATACTTTTTTTGATATTTTAGAATTTTTGACAATATCTCTAAGATAGATATAAATGTTATGAAATAATTTATTTTGAAATGTAATTCTTAAATAATTAAAATGGAAATAATCAAATTTCCTTAATTCACCTTTATTATTTAAATATCTTTCCGCGATTAATATATGAAGATGAGGGTGGAATTTTAAATCACGACCAAAAGTATGAAGAAAAGAAATATAACCAAGTCTTCTTTTATCTAACTTATACAATCTAGGAGATTCTTTTTCTAAAACTGCATTTAATGCTTCGGAAGCGGTAGAGAATAATATATTGAGTAACCCACGATAAGTTCTAAAATATTGTCTAAGTTCTTCTGGTATAGTAAAAACAAATTGTCTATGAGGAGCATCTAAGCATTTTTCAGATACTTTAACTGTTCTTTGATTTTTATATTTCTGACCACAAGAAGCACAGAATCTAGAATGGCAAGAAAATCCAACCATATAAAATTCATTACAATTAGGACATTCATAATAAAGGTAACCTTTGTCGAAATTATGACAAGATATCATTGATTCAATAGATTCAATTAATCCAGATCTATTTAATCTAGCTTTATATTTTTCTTTAAACTCATTCCAGAATACAGAAAATATATCTTTAATTGAAATATCACCTTGTTCTTTTCTAGCAATATAACAATTATTTAGTTTTCTTACTTCATTATAAAATATTTCTTTGCCATGTTTAGAAGCTTCAATTAATCTAGATTTAAATTGAGGTAATGCAAAGTATCTATTTATCTTTAAATCAGAGTTACGATAAAATGGCTTGTAAGAATTGTTCATAGCGAAATTATACCATAAATAAAAAAACATGGATTCATTCCATGTTCTTAGTGTTTGTTAAAACACTTTTGTTCTGCCTTTTATAGGCTTTTTAGGGCCTTTTTAACTAAAATAGGCATCATTTATCCTGGTTTTCACTAAAAACGCAACAGTGGGCCAGGATTTTTTGCTTATTTGGCATTTCTATAAAAAAACGATAGGTCGCTATAAAAAAACGAAAGGTATCAATAAAAAAACGATAGCCCTATAAAAAAACGATAGGTCTGTTCGATTGTTAAAATCGCATTTTTATGATAAAATATATAGAGATTAGTCTTTAAAAATTAGGCGGTGCCTAATATGGGTAAAAGCGATGTTATTTACATATTAACGAATCCATCATTTCCACAATTTGTAAAAATAGGGTATGCAGATGATGTTCTTGATAGAGTTGCAACTTTAAATAGCAATCCTGGCCTTCCTTATTCATTCAGAATATTTGCTACTTATGAGGTCAATGAAAGACTTGAAGATCTAAAACTTCATAAGATTATAGATACTTTAAATCCAACACTTAGATGCCAAGAAGAAGTTAATGGAAAATCAAGAGTACGTGAGTTTTTTGCAATGACAGCTGATGCTGCATATTCAATATTCGAAGCTATGGCAGAAATTAGCGGAACGAAAAATAGACTTCATAAGTGGGAAGCAACCAAGGAGCAAAAGGCAGAAGAAGAAAACGCTGAAGAAATAAGAGAATTGAGTGCCAATAGACATCACTTTAAAGAAGTTACATTCACCTCTAGTTTAACTGGTAAAAGATATGATAGCAGAACCAATTCTAATGGTTCACTTGGTATTTATGACCACGATAGCGGTGTAGAAATAGAAAGTTTTTCTAATCCATCAAAAAAACAAATTGTAAGAACCGCTTTAATTGATTTAGGAGTTGAAGCAGATAATTCTAAAACTTTATATCAATTAATGCACATGCTAGAAAAAGAAATATTAAATAAATAGAAGTAATATTTGGTCCGATCATTTATGAATTCGGGATTTTTATTTTGCAATATGAAATAATTAATTTTATAGACGCCATTTAATTTACAAAAATGACATAAAGTGCTATAATATGAAACACAATGATATTTTATTATGGAGTACAAATGATGAAAAACTATCCACATGCTTTAGTAGAATTAAGATCAAAACTAAAAATATCGCAAGAACAGCTTGCAAACATTTTAGAAGTATCATTTTCTTCTGTAAATAGATGGGAAAACGGCCGCTTTGAGCCAACAAAAATTATTAAATTTCGAGTAGATAAACTCTTGAAAGAACATGGAATAGAGGTAGAAGACGATGAAAACAAATAATATTCAACTTTCGTTGTTTGATGATGATAAATCAGAAATTAAAAGGATTACGGAAGGCAAAATTTATTTTACAAACCAAATAAAAATCCCATCCACAATTGCTGATAAACTAAAATCTTATAATCTTGAGGCATATGTTAATGATGTTGAGAATAATGGTCTTGAGTCAACCTGGAATTATATATGTCAATTTGTTATTGATAACAAAGATGATTTACCTGAGTTTTTAAATATAAAAAATTTTGGCGAATTATATGAAATTGGACTTGCAGCGCAAGACAAGATATTAAAGAAAAAAAGCGGACAATATTATACTCCTGATGATGTTGCTTTGGTGATGAGCCAATGGCTTGATAAGTGTGACGGCGATGCTGTTTGCGATGTTGCATGTGGGACAGGAAAGTTAATATTGACATATTTGGATTTAATAGGTTATGAAAAAACTAGAGAACTAATTTCATCAGGGAACTTATATCTTTATGATTTTGATAATGTTGCTCTTAAAATATGCAGAACGACAATTGCTGTTAAATACGGCTTAGATATTGCGGATAAAATAAATGATGTGTTTTGCGATTTTCTAGATCCTGAAATTAAATTACCAGATAATTGCAAAGTAATCTCTAATCCTCCATACGCTCAAATAGAAGAAATCCAAGAATATTGGGAACATACTAAAGTGCTTATGGATACTAAAGAGTTTTACTCATCGTTTATGGAAAAAATTTTTAATGAAGCTAAGTCAACTGTAATAATTACGCCTTTTAGTTTTATATCAGGTAATAAGTTTTATTCGCTTAGAAAAGTGATGTGTGAACTTGGCTATGGGTTTGTTGTATCATTTGATAATGTTCCTGGTAATATTTTTTGTGGAAGAAAGCATGGAATATTTAATACCAATACAGCGAATTCTGTAAGAGCAGCAATAACAGTGCTAAATAAATCCGAAGAGAAAAAAGGTTTTAGAGTTTCACCACTTATTAGGTTTAAAAACGATGAGAGAGAAAGGTTATTAAATAGTGAATTATTAGAGGAGACTTTACCAAATTCATATCAAGTTATTGATAGTAATAAAAAGCAATTCGAAAAGATTGAAAAAAACTTGTTAAACGTATTTGAAAAATGGGTTAGCAAATCAAAATTTACTGTGAAGAATATAATCTCAAAGCAAGATACTGAGTATCTGATTGATATTCCTAACACTTGCAGATATTATACAACCGCGAGCGGAAGAAAATTGAGTAGAACAGGTTCGATAACTATTAATGTAGCAAATGAAAAAGAATTTAATTTTCTCTATTGTATGATTAATTCTAGTTTTGCTTATTGGTGGTGGAGAATTTATGATGGAGTCATCACTTATCCGGTAAGTCTACTAAATGCTATGCCTATACCTCTAAACCTTTTATCAGCGGACGATGAAAAATTCTTTAAAACAACTGCAGAAAAATTATTAAAAGAAGAAAGTAAGTATATTATTACGAAAGTTAATGCTGGAGTACCACAAGAAAATATCAAGTTCCCTGAAGAATATAGAGAAGAAATTAACGATCGTATATTAAAAATATTAGGCTCTGAATTAGATGGAAAAGCATTTAAAAAAGTGCATTCTAATTGCTACTTTGAGGATTAAGGTATGAAAAATATATTAAATGAATCTATTGTAAATATTTTTACTCCAAATAAAAAATGTATCATTAATGCTGATATAGATGGCATTATTGCAGGAATACTACTTCAAAATTTCTTAAATTGGGAAGTTGTAGGATATAGTTCTTGTTGTGGTAAACCCGATGATGAACTGTGGCTTTATGATGACAACGAAAATTTAAATGATTGTATCTTTGTAGATCTACCAGTCTCTATAAAAAATTTTTCAGTCATAGATCAACACTTCATTTCAATTAACGAGGAGGAAGTTGAAAGATATCAGTCTGAAGGAAATAAAGTTAATCCAAACGTGTTAAGGAGAAGAAACTTTGAAAATAAAGATTACACTGCAAAATACCCTTTTGGTACTGCACATTTCGTATTAGCCGTTCTTGAAAATTTAGGTTATATACCAGAGGGTTATATTATCGATTTCTTTAAAAAAATAAATGACTTTGATTTAGCAGATTTGGTACTTAGGGCAGATAGAGTAATAGGAAATACTAATTCGTACACACCAAATTGTATAGATTGGGCACACTGGATAGAAAGCATTGGAGGTGTTAATACTGAAGTTCTTTTTGACGTGGTAATAAAAGAACATCAGACTCGATCAGTAACAGAAAAAAATGTCGAAAAAACTCTATTGAGTTTTGGATGTAAGGGTATCGATGGCGATTGCTCTAATTTATTTAGATGCAAGGACTATCAAAGATTATCTAATTATTTTAGCTTTTTAGGTAGTTGTTTAGATATGCCTCCGTTACCTGTTTTTGTCGTACATGAGTTTGGTATGTTAACGGGATATAGAGTCTATATAGACTATAATACTGATTTTGAATTATTACAGGCAGATTGCAATAAAGATAATGTTTTTTCATATGCCTTTGTGACAATGAAAGCATTATCTATGACGTTAATCGATAAAAAATAGAGATAGTCGTATGTGTCTTAGGAGGAAAAAGAAAATGTCAATTATACCATTAACAAAATTACAAAAAGAGATAATGCAGGAATTTTATTTAGTGCCTGCGACGAAGGTTATATATAACAAATCGGAGAGACAGAATTTATGGAAATTGGCGACAGCCAGATCAAATTCATTAAATTTCGATGAACTAAAAAATAAGTGTCCAGCACTAGAACATCAAATTCAGAAGAGTTATCAAAGTGGCAAGAATATTCAATCCGCTGTTTTTAGTGAATGTGTTTATGCTCAAACATTTGCAAACATGATGAATCTCGATATTTTTGTTAATTGCTATGAAAAGGAAAATTTTATCCCAGAACCTGTGATTAGATTGTTAGCCTCATATCATTTGGTTCCGCGCTATGTTTATTCAACTAGCGATAAACGAAGAATGCTAATTCAAGCAGGTGGATGCGATGGAATCGATAGTGCTCTAATTACCGTTATAGATCTAGTAATATATACAATTGAATTTAAAGAGCCTGGTGCAAAAACAAGTGAACCAGATTTACCAAAATATAAAGAGGATGGCATCCTTGTTGTAACAGAAAAATGGATCCAAAATAATCCTCAATTTAAAGCAATGCTTGCTGAACAAGAAGGTTTGAATTTTTTTGAGGTTATGGGAAGCAATATAAATAATTTTTCAAAAGAGAGCATTGATATTGCTGTTTCCAATAATTATTCTGCTGCGAAAAAATACGCGGATGTTATCTGTACTGAGGACACAAAAGGATTCTTGGTAATGATTCCGACAAATCAAGCGTCAGTATGGGCCGATATTGAAGGGGAAATTCGACCTGCTGGACGTAATCATTACAACGTTTGGACTCCGAACGCTCTAAAAAAGTTTATTATTCAAAAAGGCGGTACAATAAATGGAGATATTGTGACAATAAACAAATCTAATTTAGATGAGCGAAGAGAACGTGGCGGAAATAGAAAACTTTCTGGATATAAGGTGACACCGCTTTTCTTTGTTTATGTCAATGATTGTGTTGAGCAAAACGGAATTTTAACTTTTGACATCAAGAAAATGCAACAATTAAATCCTACTATTGCAGGAAAAATGTTTTTTAAAAAATTGTCTCATAAAGATGTTAAATCATATTACGGTTTATAGGTGAGTTATGAAGATTGATATTAAGAATACTGAAGAAAAATACGATATAATTTATGCTGATCCACCTTGGGCTTATCTATGGGGAAAAGGTGAGACAGGTGGTAATTTTTGCCCTGAAAAGCATTATCACACAATGGAAATAGATGAAATTTGTGCCTTAGGAGACACTATAAAGAAAATAAGAGCCAAAAACTGTGCACTTTTTATTTGGACTACAATGCCTTGTTTGCCAGATGTATTTAAAGTTATAGAGTCATGGGGATTCAAATACAAAACATGTGCTTTTACGTGGATAAAAACAAAAAAGGATGGAAAGCCATTGGCTGGAATGGGTAGCTATACAAAAGCCAATGCTGAATTATGCTTGCTAGCGATGAGAGGACATATTAAAAGCGTTGATAAAACTGTTCCACAAGTTGTTATGCACCCTAGACAAGGCCATTCAGTTAAACCAGATGAAGTAATGAGAAGAATAGAAAGGTTGTTTGGACCTGACACTAAAAAAATAGAATTATTCGCTCGACGTGCTGTTGAAGGATGGGATAGATGGGGTGATGAAGCGTAATGGTTTCCACAAGAACAGAATTGGTAGAACTTACTAATATGTGTATGATTTATGATGGTGATAAAGTTCTAGTACAAAATCGTATCAAATCATGGAAGGGAATAGCGTTTCCAGGTGGCCACGTTGAAAATCATGAATCTATTGTTGATTCAGTTGTTAGAGAGATTAAAGAAGAAACAGGCTTAACAATCAGCCATGTTGAACTATGTGGCATAAAGCAATGGTTTAAAGATGGTATAAGAAACGTGTGTTTTTTATTTAAAACATCATGTTTTGAAGG
>JAQXGN010000013.1 GCA_029006735.1 Caryophanales bacterium | reverse complement strand
TTTCATCTGGCATGTCCATCACATCGATGTAATGCTTATATGAAGAATCATGTGGATTTAAAAGAAGCTGCAATTCAAAATATTGCTTATGCAACCACCAGTGGATACATTCATGAATAATTGTATTATTAACACAACCTTCACCTTTTTCTATAATTTCGGTATTAATTAAAATAGCACCACTTTTTACCTTTACTTTCCTAAAGGTTCTTGTTCTTTGATCTAGTATGTCATCATATTCATCTGCAAATACTATTTTCCCATTTACTTCAGAATCTAATCTTGCTACATAAATTGATAAGCCCATTCGCTCTAATAAAATTAGAGGATTAACTGCCATTGGTTTCTCTAAAGCTTCAGGATAATATAGTTCTAGAAATTGGTGGGCATACACCTCGTAATCTTGGACTCTTATATAAGGAACCAAAAACTCATTAAGTGAAGTTCTATAATCAAAAGCTCTTACATGAGACCCGTATTTAATGTCATAAACATTCAAATCATGGATTCCATTATTTAAGATAGCGTTAATTGAAAGAGTGTAGTAATCACTATAAATCTTGGTTTCTAGTTCTCCGTCTACCAAATTGGTAACCTCAATTGTAATTTCAATTAAGACATCTAAATCAATATGTTCTTTAACTGTTCTAAAACATTTAAAAGTTATAATGTTAGCATAAAGATTAAAACTAAAATTATTTTCCTCGGGATGATCATATTTTTCAGAGGTTGCATAAAGATTATTTCTTTTAAAAAATTCAATAAGAGAAGCCTTGATGGTTTCTTTCTGATTCTTAAAAAGATATTGTGCAATATTGTTGCTTGATTCCATCAAGACTTCTCCTTTCTTAATTTAACTTATTTGTCTTTTTCACCACTGTCATCATCATTATTTAAAGTCATATATAACTCTTTTGCCATAACATTCATGACAGCGTTTTGGAATGATTTATCGCCTAAAAGTTTTTCATAGGCATTATTATTTTGCATGAAGCACTCAACAAGTACTCTTTGGAATTCTGTTGGGAATATTGAGTTGATGAACATATTAGCATCATTTGTCTTAGCATATTCATGCAATCTGCTCTTAACAACTTTGTCATCCATAAGCATTTTAAATACACTATCGACAGCAACTTTATCTCCTGGATCAAATTGACCACCATATTGATCATTTAATTTATCAATAATTCTGGATAATGTATCAGTTTTCTTTGGCTTGAATTTAGCCTTTACTGGCTCTGCTGGTTTGAAAGTTCCTACAGTATTTTGTAATTCAATCTCGCCTCTAAAAGTTTCTTTTAGCTGAGCATACTCAAGTCTAATTTTGTCTGAAATATCGATTACTTCAACTTGGTTTTTTGGTAAAGCATGAAGCAAATAAGAGCAGAACATATAATCTTTGTAAAGGTCAGTATCATTTAATCTTACTAATTGAGTCACAAAGCCATAAGTTCTAACAAATTTCATGATGGCATCACGAGCATTGAATCTCTTATCTACGCTATCAATTTCTGCATATCTATCAACAACCACTTTGATAATAGCGGTCAATTTACCTAGAGTAGTTGCGTCTTGTTTTCTAGGATTATTTCCACCTTCAGTCATTACCTTCATAAAGAGATCTACTTCTTGTGTTGAGAACAAACCGTATGATTCGACTTGGCTTCTAAAGTCATAAACTCTGTTTATATTTGTTTCACCTTCAAGTGTGGTTTCTTCATAGAAAGGTTGGAATGAATTCTTAATCTCGTCAGCTTTATTGCTAAAATCTAAGACAAATGTATCAGTTTTTCCTGAGCATGTTCTATTAAGACGAGACAAAGTTTGAACTGCATTTACTGATTTTAATTTCTTATCAATATACATTGAATGCAAATAAGGTTCATCATATCCAGTTTGATATTTGTTGGCTACAACCATGATGTTAAATTCATCACTTCTAAATGCTTGTCTGAACTTCTTATCACCAACAATGTATCTTCCTTGATGATCTTTATTTAAATTTGCTTCAGTTAATGATGGCTCGTCTTTTGCCATACTTTCAAATCTTACTTCACCAGAGAAAGCTACTAAAACATCACAACCAGCGCAAGCTTCTTTATTGCGTTTAATGTAATCTTTTATTTCAAAGAAATATCTAACAGCATTTTGTCTAGAATCAGCAACCACCATTGCTTTTCCATGTCCATTAATTTTATGTCTTCCATTGTTGAGGAAGTTTTCCATAATCATCTCAACTTTTTGCTTAATTGTAAATTCATGTGATTTGTAATATTTAAATAAGGCTTTTCTGGTTTTGTCTTCAATTAATTCCGGATTGTCTTCAGAGTCTTTGACTAATTGGAATGCTTCTTTAATAGTCACATAGTTTTTAAGTACATTTAAAATATAGCCTTCTTCAATTGCTTGTCTCATTGAGTATGTATGGAATGGATGTTTTACTCCTTTTTCATCAGGAGTACCAAATAACTCTAAAGTCTTTCCAATAGGAGTAGCTGTAAAAGCAAAGAATGATTGGTTTTCGTGATAACCCATTGCTAAAATTTCATTTATTAATTGATCATCTTCATCAATGTCATCGACATCTATGTAATTTTCTTCAGCATATTTAACTTTTTCTTTTTCAACATCAATCAAAGATTTTCTTAAAGTTCTAGC
>JAQXGN010000012.1 GCA_029006735.1 Caryophanales bacterium | reverse complement strand
CTACAAAATTGAAGTAGGGGTTAAATTCCACCTGGCGTTATTTGGCGGATAAAAACAAAAATGAAGAGCAAAAATGTGGTGAACCCACAAAATTACAACTCTTCATTATTTTTTAAGGTGGTGTAGGATTTTGACGTGTACGAAAAAGATGATGTCAAAGTAAATATATTAAGTGAAGTTGAAAAGATAAAGAAAAGTTCACATTTTTCAAGAATTGATCATTCTGTAGTGGTAATAGAATACAAAAGAATAAATATTTGATATTCTGTTGGTTATATCATTAACAACAACCATATAATATAAATCTTTTACTATTGAATGGAAATCCGTCATCTTGTAAATGTTTATTATTTGATTTTTGGATAATTCTTTAAAATATAATATTATTAACATACTCTTCCACTTCTTTTAGTGGTGGAATATATCGTTTTATAATCTACCAAATGAAATTTGCTTTTGCAGCTTCTCCATTATCAATCAATATATCTTGTGCAGTCATTGATTTATTAATCACCGTGATAAAATATGCCCATTTTGCAATTTCTTCAACAGTTGACCAAGCATGAAGTAATGTCTCATTTAAACAAGCATCATATAAATCTTTATCACATAAAATGTGTTGATTAAATGAATTAATCACTCCTCCAGGTGAGATGGAGTTTGATGTTGCGTGGTATTTACTAATACGTAATGCAACATTTTTCATATATGCAATTACTCCTCCTTTTGAAGCAGCATATTCTGGAAATTCTGAGCCAGTACTTCCAGAAGCACTCGCGATAAATAAGACAGATTTTATATTATCTTGAAAAGCGTATTTTTCTGTGACTCTTATTGTTTGTTTTAAGTTATTATCTATATCATTGTCGTTTTGAGTTCCAGCGTTATTGATTAAAATATCTACTTGATCAATTTCTGGTAGTTCATCTAAAAATAAATCAACCTGTTGATGAAAGTAATTTAAATGATCAATCGTAGATTCTTTTCTATCTAAACCTATAACTTGATAATCCTTGCTTAAAAATTCTAAGGCAATAGCTTTACCAATTCCTCCACTAGTTCCAGTTATTAATACTTTTTTCATAATTAATTTTCTTCCTTTGTTAATAATGTTAAATATTCTTTTCCTACCCCTTCTTTTTTCCAAGATTGAACAATTTTATAACCAAGAGGAGAGAATATTACTTCACATAATAATTCTACTATCGCTCCAGTTAAAGCACAAGTGAGGCATTGGATGATTGTCCAACCAAAGAAGAAATAGGAAACGATAAATGCAAATACTAAATTGTCAATAAATTGACCAATTGCAGTTGATATATATGTTCTTAAAATGAAAACAAAGAAATTGTCTTTTTTGAATAATTTACCAATTAAATAGTTTATTAAGTTATTAACAATTGCAGAAGCAAGGAATGCTGTTGTTGAACCAAGTAAAACATACCAAGTTCCACTAAATGTATTATTTAATGCATTATTGATTAAGTTTCCACCTTCTTCAACAAATGATTCTCCCCATAATCCAGGGATAGCACTTGCAATAAAGAATATTAAAGCAACTCCTAAATTAATTAAAATACCAAGAATTGCTAATTCAGTAGCAGCTTTTGGCCCATAATGTTTTGTTATAATATCCATTGTTAAAAATGATAACCATGATAATAAAATTCCTGCATCTAATGCTAACCAAGAAAAGGGAAGATTGATGCTTTTATTCGCTAAAAGGTTCATCGCGATGATTGATACAATAAAAAGCGCAACGATAATAGATGGTACATTTCTAATAAAAACTTTAAAGAGCATAAACTCTGTTTTGAGATATTTTTTCATAATTCTAAATCTCCTTTAAAATAAAAAAATAAGCCCCCAAGACAAAGAGGGCTTGATTTAAATTTGATCAAGAATTCTTTGTTCCTGGTTTTGTTTATAGACAGGATGGCAACAACGAACTGTCTTCACAGATTAGTATGTTATCACGATATTACTAATCTTTCAATCATTTAATTAGTTTTCGCAACCATATATTGCTTCACCTAATAATTGGGCGATATATTGAGCTCCACTAATTGACAAATGAACTTTATCGCTTCTAATTAAAGAAGGGAAGTTTTCATGGTCAGAAAAATATTCTGAAATATCAAGTAAAGTGAGATCTTCTTCAAAAGCAATATCTCTTTGAATAGGGTTAACTTCTTCAACAATAACATCTCCTGGAATATTAAATTGATTACTTCCAGTTGTATTTGGAGAAGTCATTAAGATAAATTGAACATCCTCACTAATATCATTTCGGAAACTATTGAGTAAGTCTATATAGCCTTGTTTAAATATATCTTTTGCATTTGACCAACCTGTCGCATCATTAGTTCCTAAAAATACTGCAATAATATCTGGTTGGAAAGAGACTGTATCTTGATATATTTGTTGCTTGATATAGCTTTTATTTGGGTCATTCCAAGTTCCACCATATCCAGTAATGGAAATACCATTTACACCACAATTTTTAACTTCATATGTTACATCAGAAAAATTAGATTTTAAGTAATTATCTAAATATACAGGATAAGCTTCGCTAGGCCACATATGTCCTGCGGTTAATGAATCACCAACACAAGCAACTTTGTAATGATCTTTTTGATAAACATAGGATGTTTCTTCTATTGTTGAATCACTTGTATTTGTTGAATTATTTTGATTATTTCCACAAGAAAACAAACCTAAAGAAACAAAAAATGCACAAGTGAGTTTTAAAAAAATACTGTTTTTCATAGTCTTATAATATCTCTCTTATATTAATAATACAGCAGATGTATAGAATTTATAAGATAGATATTATGATTTTTAAATGATAATGTTGTTATTAATTTATATATTTTTTATCCATGCATGCTTTAACAAAGGCTTTAAAACAAGGATTTGATTTATTTGGACGAGAAGTAAATTCCGGATGAAATTGAACTCCTAAGAAGAAATCATTTTGATGATTTTCAATTGTCTCAACAATAATTCCATCTTTTGAAGTACCACTAATTGTCAATCCATGTTTAATCAAAATATCGCGATAATCATTATTAACTTCATATCTATGTCTATGGCGTTCTTCGATTATTTCTTTCTTATAGGCTTTTTCCATAAGAGTGTCTTTTTTTATGTAGCAAGGGTAACCACCTAAACGCATTGTTCCACCAAATTTTTTACCTCTTTGATCGGGCATTAAATCAATCACTGTAGGAGCGTTATCATTAAATTCGGCAGAATTAGCATTCTTGATTCCACAAACATTTCGTGCAAATTCAATAACTGCAATCTGCATACCTAAACATATCCCAAAATAAGGAACATTATGACTTCTTGCATATTTACATGCACAAATCATTCCTTCAATACCACGATTTCCAAATCCGCCTGGAACTAAAATTCCATCTAATGATGATAGTTTTTCCTCAACATTTCTTTCATCAATTGTTTCACTATCAATAAATATTTCTTCGACGTTTATTCCATTATCGTAGCCAGCATGTTTTAATGATTCATTAACTGATAAATATGAGTCGTGTAAGCTGACATATTTTCCAACAATACCAATTCTTACTAGTCCTTGACGTGAATGAATACGATTTATTAATCTTTCCCATTTTGATAAGTCTAATGGTGCATCTAAATGTAATTTACTACACACTGCTTTATCTAAACCATTTTTATGGAGCATAATAGGTGCTTCATATAGAACATCAACTGTAGTATTTAAGATAATATTTTCTTCTTTTAATGAGCAAAACATTGCAATCTTTTTTCTAATTGAATCACCTGGGTCATCATCTGCGCGCATAACAATTACATCAGGGAAAATACCTTTTCCTTGTAATTCTTTGACCGAATGTTGTAGTGGCTTAGATTTATATTCATTTGAACCAGAAATATAAGGAACTAAGCATACATGAATGAACACACAGTTTTCTCTTCCTACTTCTTGAGAGAATTGTCTAATTGCTTCTAAGAATGGCTCAGATTCTATATCACCAGTTGTACCACCAATTTCAGTAATTATTATATCGGCTTTAGTTAATTCTTCATTTTTATAGATAAAACTCTTTATTTCATTTGTTACATGGGGAATAATCTGGACTGTTTGACCCATATATTCACCATTTCTTTCTTTATTAATAACTGATAAATAAACTTTGCCGCTTGTCAAATTTGAATACATATTTAAATCTTCGTTAATAAAACGTTCATAATGTCCTAAATCTAAATCTGTTTCTGCTCCATCTTTAGTGACAAAAACTTCTCCATGTTGAGTTGGATTCATTGTTCCTGGATCTATATTCATATATGGATCAAATTTTTGCGCTGCAACTTTGTATCCTCTTAATTTTAGTAATCTACCTAAAGAAGCTGCTACTATACCTTTACCTAAACCTGATACAACACCACCTGTAACAAATATGTATTTTGCCATAAATCCCTCCTAAAAAAAGAAAAAAGAGCGTTTTTTTTTAGAAAACATAAAATTTTCCTAAAAAAACACTCTTATTTACCTCAATGAAATAAAGCTTTATAACTTTACAAAATAATACTAAACCTCTAAAAAAATTATGTCAATTGTTTTTTTTGTTTTATGAAAGCACTTTTATATTAATACTTAGTATTAAATATTTCTTTTTTTAAAAATGAGCATATAATTGTCAATGGATTATATAGGGGGAGGTATTTATTATGAATTATGTATCAGTATTATTACCACTGGCACTTGTTTTATTCTTGTGTAAATTCCTCGCGGTAAATTGTAGAAAATTTGGCTTACCACAAGTATTAGGATATTTAGTTGGTGGATTATTATTAGGACTTATTAAGTTTATTCCTAATCAAAATATTTTTAATGATAATTCAAATGCAGGATTAGGGTTTTTAGCGAAAATCGGCGTTATTTTAATTATGTTCAGCGCTGGATTAGAGACGGATTTAAAACAGATTAAAGTTACAGGATTTAAAGCTATTTGTATTACTATTGCAGGTGTAATTATTCCTATGGGATTAGGATTTTTAGTCGCATCTTTAATGCTAGATGGTGGAATTGTCAATATTAAAAATAATTATCTTGAAGCGTTGTCTTATGGTTGTATTTTAACTGCAACTTCGGTTTCAGTCACTGTTGCAACTTTAAAAGAATTAGGAAAATTAAATTCTCCAATGGGTACTTGTATTACTAGTGCAGCTATATTAGATGATATTATTGGTGTGGTAGTATTATCAATTGTTTTAGGATTAGATGCTAGTTCTGGATTAGGTGGAGAAGTTAAAGATTTATCTTTCTTTGTTGATTTATTCTATTCTAAATGTCATATTGATTTATCTATTGCTTCTATATTAAGTATTGGATTATATTTTGTTATTTTTATCATTGTTGGTATTTTGTTTTCTAAATTGTTCTCTTTCTTAGCAAAAAAATATGACCATCATCGTAGAATACCAATATTTTCATTAGCATTCTGTTTTGCTTATGCTTGGTTTGCTGAAGAATTATTTGGTGTTGCGGATATTACCGGAGCATTTTTAGCTGGTATGTTATTATCTACAAATCGTGATCGTAACTATATAGATCATAAGGCAGATACTTTCTCGACTTTAATTTTTACTCCAGTATTTTTTGCAAATATCGGTATTAATTTAGAGTTTGGAGCAATCGATCCAAAATTTATTCTCTTTGGTATTTTATTCATCATTTGTGGATTGGTTGGTAAATTTTTGGGTTGTGGATTTACTGCAAAAGCATGTGGATTCTCATGGAAAGAATCACTATCAGTTGGGGTTGGAATGATGGTAAGAGCAGAAGTTGCTTTGGTATGTGTGGATAAGTTGAAGGATGTTGTCAATCCACAAATTACTACTTTTGTAGTTATTTTAATATTAATTAGTTCTTTAACTGCTCCTATTTTCTTAAAACAATTAAATAAAAATACTGAAAAAGAAGAAGCAGTAGTCACTAATAATAACAAAATGGAAAGTAGTAAATAGTAGAGAAAAATAAAACAATAATAGTAATTATTTTTAATTTTTTATTTGATATAGATATTCTTTTCTTTGAAATCATTATTTCATTATTATATAATCGAAAAGAGGTCGGTATTTATGAATGAAGTAATAGCTTTAACTGGAATTACAGGTTCAATGGGAAGTGAAGTTATAATAAAATTGATGGAATCTCCTTATAACTTTAGAGTAAGAGCAGTTATTTTTGAAAAAGAAAAACGAATCCCTAGTTACGTAAAAAAGGTTTTAAAAAAGTATAAAAATAGAATTTATGCTTTTTATGGTGACATAGCTAAATATGAAGATTGTATTAAATTATTAGATGGGGCTTCATATTGTATACATTGTGGAGCGATGATTCCACCTAAGTCAGATCATAATTCAGAACAAACATATTTTTCTAATTATGTTGGCACAAAAAACCTTGTTGATGCGATTATTGAAAAAGGCAACAATATTAAATTTGTTAATATTTCAACTGTTGCAGTCTATGGAAATCGTAGTTATCCACATTTTTATGGTCGAGTTGGTGATCCAGTGATTTCTAGTGATTATGATAACTATTCAATGTATAAAATTAAAGCCGAAAGATATGTTTTAGAAAGTGGATTAAATCATTTTGTTAGTTTAAGACAAACTGGTATTTTACATAAATCAATGTTTACAAATAACTTAAAAGATGGATTGATGTTCCATACTTCATGGAATTGTGTTTTAGAATGGACAACAGATTTAGATAGTGCAGTTTTATGTAATAACTTAGTAGAACGAGATTTACAAGGTAAATTAGATGGGTTCTGGCAAAGAGTTTATAATATTGGTGGAGGAGAATCATCTAGATTTTCTGGCTATGAAACTTTAGATACGGGATTTTCTTTATTGGGCAGAAGTGCAAAAGAATTTTTTAAGCCTAATTGGAATGCCTATAGAAATTTTCATGGTATGTGGTATTTAGACAGTGATGAATTAAATGACTATTTGGATTTTAGACATGAGACATTTAATGATTATTGGAAGAGAATGAAGAAAAAGTATTGGTATTTCTCTTTAGGTAGAATTTTACCTCCTTCATGGATTTCATTTTTTGCTTTTAAACGTTTGTTCAAAAATACAAATGCACCAATGTATTGGGTAAATAATAATATTGAAGGTAGAATTGTTGCTTTCTATGGAAGCAAAGAAAAATTTGATGAAATCGGTACTGATTGGTCAAAATTCAATTTATTCTGTGAAGGGAAATTACCAGATGGAACTGAAATTGATTATCCTTCAACAAAGAATAAACAATATGCTTATGATCATAATTTAGTTTTATCTCATGGATATGATGAATCAAAATCTGATAATGAAATTGATTATGATGATTTAGAAGGTGCAGCAATCTTTAGAGGTGGACATTGTTTATCAAAACATTTTAAAAAAGGAAGTTTATTCCAAAAAGTTGCTTGGGAATGCCATGAGGGGCATCGCTTTGAATCTAATGCATTTACAATATTAAAAGGTGGATACTGGTGTCCATTATGTGCAGAACCAAAACCATGGAAATATGGTGTTTTAGCGAAAAACTCCCCTTTTTATGCACAAATATATTATGATACTCACACAAAGGAGGAAGAAGATTATGTTTATCCTTTTTCTAAGGATGAAGATAATTTCATAGAAGATTAATGAAGATAATTATTTATTGTTTTTCAGGAACAGGAAATACATTAAAAGTTGCTAATTTATATAAAAAATATTTACAAGAAGATACAACAGTTTTTCAAGTAAGAGAAGATAGTAGTGTATGTCCTAATCCTAATGAATATGATATTGTCGGAATTGCTTATCCAATTCATGGCTTTAATATGCCACAATATTTTTATCGTTTTTTAAAGAAATTACCAAGTGTCAATAATAAGCGTCTTTTTATATTGAAAACATCAGGTGAAGGCTTGCATCTAAATGATTGTTCTTCACAAAAAGCAATTAGATTATTAAAGAAAAAAGGGTTTAATGTAACCTTAGAAAGACACATTGTTATGCCATATAATATGATTTATCGTCATACTGATGGTATGGCAAAACAAATGTGGATATATGCAAAAGCTTTATCGAAGATTAATTGTGATGAGATATTACAAAATAAAGAAATGAAAGTTGTATTACCTATTTGGAAAAAATGGTATGCACCTATTTTTAGAATTTTATGGCCATTTACTCATGTGCATGGACCTTTATTTAGAGTAAATAAATATAAATGTATTAAATGTAATAAGTGTATTAAAATTTGCCCAACACAAAATATTTCAATTATCGATGAAAAATATAAATTTGGTACAAAATGTACATTATGTATGGGATGTAGTTTCTCTTGCCCAAAATCTGCGATTAACGTCGGTTTTTTCCGATTCTGGAAAGTCAATGGAAGTTATAATGTCGAAAAACTAGCACTTGATCCATCTATTAAATTTCCTTATATTGATGGAAGTGAGACGGGTATTTATAAACTATATCGTAAATACTATAAAGAGTGTGATATTCGATTAAAAAATGCCAATGTCAATGTAAATGATTATATTGATTAATAAATAAACAATAATAAAAACTACACATATTGAAAATTATGCTAGTTTTTTTTATAATTAATATTGTCATTAAGGGGGATAATTTTACTATGGCAAAAGCAAATAAAGATTATTTTGGTTTATCATGGATTGTTAGTTTAATTTTAGCAATCATCCCAGTTACATCATGGGTATTAGGTGTAGTCACAAGATTTAAAGAAGGTCATTGGGTAATGGCAATCTTAAGATTAGTATTAGGATGGAACATCATTTACATCTTAGACTTAATCTTCATGATTTTTAAACATAGAATCTTCAGATTATTCTAATTATTTGAAAAATAAATAGAGATTTGTTTTACTAAATAGAACAGTTACATCTTTGTTTCTGTTCTTTTTTTATTATTAAAATAACTATTAAAGCACAAGTGATAGCGATGGTAATTCGATAAAAATAAGGCATAATATCAATTTTTTAGTTTCACATTTTGAATTGTATTTTTACAATTCATTTCCAAATATTTTGCATACTAAGTATGAAAATTCTTTATTATAATATATTATCTTCGCTTAAAAAAACTCGTAGTATGCTTGAAATTTCCATTGGAAAAACTCATATTGAAAAAAATTTGTTAAAGAAAAATACGATAACTTTTTTGTAAACAACATAAAAATATGTGTCAAAAGTGAACAAAAATGCAAATTTGTTTAGTAAACGTTATTGATAATATGTTTATTATATTCTATAATAATGACACAACGGAGGAATAATTATGAAAAAAAGATATAAATATATCATAATTGGTGTAGTATCTATTTTGATTTTAGGTGTATCTATTCCATTAGCCGTCGGTGCAATAAAAGGTAAACCTTCAAAAAACGAAGAGATTAACAATAATCAAACCCAAATTTTAGAACGTCCAACAGATGGATCTTTACCAAAAGACCATTCTGTTTTAGAGAATATACGTATTGCTGCAGGTGTTATTTATAATAATCCTCATTTTAGAACTGTTTCAGAAGGACATGCAATTACAAATATGGTCATTCAAAATGATCAATTTGTTCATACAGAAAGATTTGTTGACGGAAGAAACAATTCAATGACAAACTATTATACAACATCAACTTTTAAAAATGAGGCATTCCAAAGATATTTTGGAGAAGATAGAGTTTGTATTAGAAAAGGTGATGTTGATAAGAATACATTTAATGTAACTTATAATCCAGGTGATCCTAGTGTTTATAATTTAGATTATGCAAAAGAAAACATTGGTTGGTTCCCATACCAAATGACTTCATATATTTTCTCGGAAGAGACTATTATTGATGCTCAAGTTATTGATAATCCTAATTATGATTATTATGCAAAAGTAATTCTAGATACAGAAAAATCAATCGCTCAAACAAAAAGAGAAGTTAAATTAAATGGTGGAGCGCTCGATTATCCAATATATTCAAAAGTTGAAGTATCTATCGGTATGTCTAATGATTGGACAGTACGTGAGATTCATAATGAAGAAATATATAAGCTTTCAGTTAAGATGGGAGTTATGATTACTGCTCCTGCAGAAACAAATATGACTGAATATTTTTACTATGATAATTATCAAATTGGTGATGAAGTCATCTCTTATTATTCAAATTATTTAGATATTAATATTGGTGATACTCCTATTGTAAGTGTAGAAAAGACTGCAACTGATTATTTAATGGATTCTTTATTAGGCATAGTTCTTGATGGAGGAACGTTAGATGTTAATGCAATGGTGGGTGATTATCAAACAACGGGAAAGATTTATGTTAAGTTTGATATCGCATCTTTTAATGCTAATGTAACTGGTTTATTTGATGACTTGTATTTCAAATATGATGGTGATATGAAGCTATCATATCGTAAGCATAATTATTTATGGGATTCTTCTTTTTTCACCTATATTATTGATGCTCTAAATGTCGATATTAATTCTTTATTAGATCAATTTACTGGAAGTGAAAATGGTTCTGATTCTTCTACTGATGGTTTATTAAGCCAATTAGGTAATATGCAGATGGAAAAAGTGAATTATGAAGATGGAACAAAAGATGTCACTATTTCAGGAAAAATGGATGCTCAAGGAGTGGCATTAGATTACTCAATATTATTGTTTGAAGATCAATATGGTGCTTTATTAAAACAAATTAATGTAGATGCTTTATATGAAGGGCAAAATGCTAAGTTAGTTATTGATTTAGCAAGAGAAGATATTATTTTTGAAGAAAAAGAATATGTTGATTTATCTAATACGACTTGGGTTGTCGATGAAGCAATTAATCTATCATCATATCAAGGATATGATATTGACATGGATTATGTAAATAATGATTATGATGTTAGTGTTAATGGACGTGTAGATGATAAAAAACAAGCATTAGTTAGAACAACAATTTCTAAAGAAAATTATAATCCAGTTGATGTAGATATTTATTATTATGAAAATGAATATTATTTCTTCTATGGGGGATTAGAAATTAAAGCTACTTCTACAGATGTTAAAGACATTATTAATGAAATTTCTTTGTTAATAAGTGAATATTTTTCTGATGGAGAAGTAAATATAGATACTCCTGAAGTGGATATTAATAATATCTTGAATACTTCTTATGAATTATTTGATGGTATTACTACTAATTCTTCAAATGATATTGTCGTTTCTATGGCAATGTCTACAATTTTTGAAAATACAGAAGATGCAAAATTAGTATTATCACAAAATGAAGATTCTCTTTGTTTTGAAGCAGAACCTTATAATTTTAATATGAGAGTTAAAGAATATAAAGAAAGACTTTCATTGGATATAGAAAAAGAATATTTAACTAGAAAAGAATTTGATAAAACGGTCGACTATATATTGCAATTATATGAAATGACTAAGCAAGACATAGTTAGAATCGATATAACAAATTCGAAAGTAGAATTCGATGGAAATTCTTATTTAGTTAATGGATATTTAGGAAAACAAAATGATGCTTATGAAGCTTTCTTTACTCTTGAAGGAAAAGAAAATCTTGAATTAAAACTAATTTATCAAGAAGATATGTATTATCTTACTCTCATTGGAGATAATAGTGATGTTAATGTGAAGTTTTCTAGTGAAGAATTCTATGCTTTCATTAATGATGTTGCAAATGAATCATATACGTTAATTGAAGAATATCAAGTTAGAGAATACATTGATTCTATCATTAAAGAATATAAAGATTTATTTGCACAACAAGAGTTAAATGTTAAACAATTAGTTGATATTATATATAGTGTTTTACTTGAATCAAAAGATATTAAGGTAATATATGGAGATAATACCATTAATATAACTTATAAAGATGATTATCATATTAATTTCACTAAAGAAAAAGATGGATTCTCATTTGACTTAAGTGAATTTAGTTATAAAACAATTAAGATTAATGGTAATGTGGGTATTTATAATAACTTTACTTTATCGACTTATGATGAATTAAAATATGTCAATATTGATAAAGTATTACACGCAGTTGATCAAATTGTTGTTGAATTTGCAAAATCAGATATTACATTAGAAGATATTACAAATGTTGTAAAAGATGTATCCTCTTATCAAGGATATAACATTGTTATTAATACAAAATATTTAGATTATGATTTAGAGTTAGTTATAAATATTAATCAAGATCTTAAAGTAAATGGAAAAATTACACTAGTAAAAGATGGTAAAGAATCTCTTGATTTAAATCTATATTATATTGATGAAAAACTCTATTTTGAGTATGGAAATATTGGCTTAAAAGTTACAAAAGAAGACTTAAGTGAAGTATTTAATTTACTCAATAATTCTAGTGATATTCCTTCTATGGAAGCACCAACAAATGTCGATGATATCCAAAATGTAATCAATAAAGTATTTGATATTTATCAAGGTATCACCATTTCTTCTGATAATAAGATTGATATTTCATTATTATTATCTAACTTAACTAATAATGCAAAGGATATTACTTTAAGAATGTATTATGTAAATAATACAATTCATATGGACATTCCTGAATATGATGTCTATTCAACAATTAAAGAATATATTTCTCAAGGTACAGATTATGACTTAAACAAAGAATATTATTTTGCTAGAGAAGATTTAGAAGCAATAATCAATGATTATAATGATGTTTTAACTTCAGTTAAAGATGAACAATTCGTTATTACAATAGAAGATATTAACATTAAGATTAATCAAGAAAACTATCTAATCAATGGAGAAGTAAGAGTAAATAAAGGAGATTATCAACTACAACTAATAGTTTCTACTTCAAATGAGAACTTAGACTTAAGAGTCACATTAATTGAGGGAATATATTATTTAGATTGTGTCTATCAAGAATATGAACTACATGTTCAATTACAAGAAGCTCAACTATTAAAATTAATTGAAGATATTAATGCTTCAAAACAAGGGTTAGTAAAAGACTCAGAGATAACTGAATTAAAAGAATATATAGAAAAGACATTTAATATTGATTTCTCACAAGATACAACTCTTGAAGAAACAGATTACATTAATTTAGTTTATGATGCATTAGTATACTTAAAAGGATGTAAATTAACTAATGGAGAGGGTGGTTTTAGATTTATTAATGATCATCTTGACGCATCATTTAATAAGGATAATAACCAATACATATTAACGGTAAATAACTTTGTAATAGATAATATTCAAGTTAATGGAATAGTAAGATTTGAAAATAGTATTGATGAAATTAATAAATACTCAAGTGAATACATCAATATTGATGAAGTAATAGTAGAACTTGACGGAATCTTATTGGATATAGCTTCTTCAGATTACACATTATATGACTTATTTAATGAAGCATATAAAATAGTTAATTATAAAGACTACCATATTGAAATTGATTATGTATATGAAACGTATCTTATCAATATGAAATTTGATGTATTGAGTAACGGAAGAATTAAAGGATATATTGTTGTAACTCAAGAAGGATTAGAACCACTTGAATTAACATTAATCTATCAAGATAATTTACTCTATGTAACTTATGGAAATATTAATTTTGTTGCAAATCAAGAAGATATTAAAGATGTAATGAATCTAATTATTGGTAGCGATAAAACTACAAACGAAGAAGTTGTATTAGATTATCAAGAAATAATTAATAAAGCATGCATTATTTTTGATTCATTCCATATTGATGAAGAAAATAATATTAATCTTGGATTAGCATTTAATGAAATATTTAATAATGTTCCAAGAATTAATGTTTCATTAAAGTATTATGATGACCATTTAGAAATCATTAATAATGAATATGATGTGAGAATAAATGTTTCTAAATCAGATGAAACTATTGATGTTGATTTATCAAAAGATTATTTATCTAGAGAAGATGTTGATTTAGTTTATGGTTATTACAATGATATTTATGGAATTATCGAAACAAATAAATATACAATTAATCTAGATGAAATTGAAGTATTAATTGATAATAAAACATATCATATCGGAGGAACAATCATCGTTAATAATGGAAAATACTATGGATTAATTAATGTGACTGGTGATATTAATATACAATTAGAAGTATCATTATTAGATGATTATTATATTGCATTAACATATGAAAATAATGAAGAGATTAAAGTAAAATTAACTAAAGAAATCACTATGAAAATTATTGATGAAATTATCAATAATCAAAATATCTTCTTAGATAATTTAACAATCGCTGAATTTATTGAAAAACATTTCGGAATAGAAATATCTTTAGATAATCAAAATGAGGATACTTTATTAACAGTTTATAAAGCATTATCTGAAGTGATTAAGGCTTATATTGAAGTTAAAGATGGTGAAGTAAAATTATCTTATAGTGATTATGCTTTATCATTAAATAAGATAGATAATACATATGCTTTAGGATTAACTTTAACTAATATTGATAAAGTTAGTATAAATGCTCAATTATTTTTATCTAACGAATGTGTTATTCCTTCAATTGATGAAACTACATACTATGACGCAACTGGTGTTGAAGATGTGATTGATCAAATTATTAATGTATTTATTGATAATACATGGTCAATTGATGATGCAATAAATCTATTTAATGAGTTAACTACATATCAAGGATATCGAATTAATATTTCTAATATTAATATCGAAAAATTAGTTGTATCAGGTGTAATTTATTATGATTTAAATAATAACATTAAGATGGAATTAACTATTTCATATCTTGAAGATACTACTAATATGGTTATTTATGGATGTGGAAATGATTATTATCTCATTTGGGAAAACTATACAATCTTAATTAATAAAGAAGATATTAATGATATTGTTAGTTTAATAAGTGGTGATTCAACTGCAGTAACTAATTATTATGATGTTATTGATTATGCATTAGAGATCTTCGGATCGATTAATGGAGACAATAATGTATTTAATGTCTTTGTTTCATTATCAAAGATTTATAACGAATTAATGGATACTAATATTTCAATTGATTATAATGATGGAATTTATATTTCTTCATCAATGAACAATATTTCTTTAAGTGTTGTTGATTATGTTGAATCTATTGATATTCCAGAAATAGATAATGCTTTATGCTTATCTAGATATGATTTCAATGTATTATATGATTATTATCAAGGAACATTAACTTATATTAGTGAGGGTAAGTTCTCATTGGATATCGATGAAGCAAATCCAATTAATATTGTGATGGATAATATGAACCTCATTATTAATGGTAGTATTAATGTTTCTTTAGTTGAAGTCGCAGGTCAAGAAGAAAAGAAAGTTACTTTCTCAGCAGAATTATATATCACTGGATCAATGCATTATTACTTTGCCTTACAATATGGTCTTGATGAAAGATTATATATTTCATTCTCTGTTGACTGGGATGAACAAACTAAAGAAGTCTTAACTCCAATGATTATTTCTTTCTCAAGACAAGAAATTATCGATTTATTCACAGTTATTCTAAATAATATTGATGAAGATAGTGAAATCGGTAAAACAATGGATAATTTCGATACATTAAATCAAATTAAATCATTGATTGTATCAACTGGATTAATTAATGGTGACGTATTAAAACCAAATAAAGTCGATATGAAATTAAGTAGTATTGTTCCAATGGTATTTAAAGTACTTGATTTCTTAAAAGGTGCAACATTTGATATTAATCAAGATAAGGTTATTCACGTTGAAAAAGAATATGTAATTCCAAATGAAGTTGAAGACATTTACACGCTTTCTATTATTGATTTATTACAAATTTCTAGTGGTGAAAATATTGATTATTTGATTAATATTAGTCAACTCAAATTAGGTAATATCACTATCTCTGGTGGATTAAAAGTTTCTAAATTTGAAGATGATATTATTTTTGAAATCGGTAGCGCAATTAATATGGATGGATTATCTACTTTAGGTGAGGGATTATTTAATTCTATTAATAAAATGAAATTCTTAATTGAAGGTCAATTAGCAATGAAATTACTCGGAATCTATAATGTTAATATTAAGATGGATGCAAGAGTAAAATATGTTGATGGAGAAATTCAAGGATATATTCACTTCAATGTTCCATATGTATTAGCGACGACAAATTCAACTGGAGGAGCTAATTCTTATGTCTTCTTCACAAAAGATATGATTTATATGAGAAAAGATGCAGTTACAAGTTATTTAGTTACTTCTAAAACAGAAACTACATTTAGAAAGTGCACATATCAAGAGTTTATGAATAATATTATTGATAATATTGTCTACTTATTAGACTTTACTAATTTGATTGCAAATGCAATGCAAAAAGATAATACATTTGTTATTACAGAAGATAAATTCTTAAAATCATATGCTTATAATTCAACTGAATCTTCACATAGTCTTGTATTAGATTTAGCCGGTGGATTAGGAACTACAATGTTCTCTGAAGATTTGGTATTAAAGATTACTAATAGTATAAATAGTAGTGATAATAAATCATATTTAAAGAGATTTAATGGTTCATTAAAGGTGTTCTCCGTTATTGGATTGACATTTGATTTTGAAGAAAAAGCAGGCTTTGGAGCAGAAGTTGTATTTGATGAAGCATTGGTAAATTCTTTATTTAATCAATCGTTATAGTGGGGGAATTATGCGTTTTAAAAAAGATAATGTTAGAGAAAATATATTGAATGCGGGGAAAAAAGAATTCTTTAAAAATGGATATAAAGATGCGAGTATGCGTGATATCGCTGCTTCTGCAGAAATAACTCCAGGGAATATTTATCGATATTTCGAATCAAAAGAAGAACTTCTTGACGCGATTGTAAAACCTACCTATGAAAAAGTTGAAGAGATTACTAAATTAAAAGGAAAGATTAGATTTGATGTATTTGGAAGAACTAATGGGTTTATTAATTTAGCAATTAATTATTCGTTAGATATTATTGCGTTATATCGTTATGAGATTATTATCTTATTAAATAAATCAAAAGGATCTAAATATCAAGATGTTAAAGAGCAATTAGTAGAGTTTACTACTACTTCAATTAATAATACTTATCCGGAATCTAATATTGAACTAGCTAGAGTATTTGCTAGTGCAGCAGTGTCTTCAGTATTAACGATTATGGAAGAATATTTAGATGAACCAGATAAGATTAAGGTATTATCGAGAGAATTCTTAACTGCATTATTCTCTAATCCAATGTTTAAACCTATAAAAGAAGAATAATATCTTTTTAAATAATAAGTGTTCTATAGTTTATTGACGAGATTCTAGTGATAGAAACTCGTCTTTTTTCTTTAACTAGGAAATTGTATTTTTTACGGTAATATAAAAAAAGACCTAGATAGGTCTAAAAAGTTTCAGTTTCATTGAAAGGATAGTAGAATCCATACTTAACTTGTTCATAAATATCTTTAGGAACAAGGAAAGGTTTATTA
>JAQXGN010000011.1 GCA_029006735.1 Caryophanales bacterium | reverse complement strand
AATGCAAAGTATCTATTTATCTTTAAATCAGAGTTACGATAAAATGGCTTGTAAGAATTGTTCATAGCGAAATTATACCATAAATAAAAAAACATGGATTCATTCCATGTTCTTAGTGTTTGTTAAAACACTTTTGTTCTTGGAAGATTTATATAAAATACTCTTTCTTAATCTAGGAAAATTTGAATAACCATATCCTATATTAATTATCTTTTGAATGTAGTTGTTATTACTCTCTGCGATTGCATTAGTAAGTTCATCGCTTCGTGTGTACTATTGAACTATGCTTCATTGGCAAGATTTAGAATTGAATAATCTTCAGTGTCTTTCTTATACTTATTCTCAAGGGATCTATGTTATTTTCTAGTATTATTTATAGTATAAAAATATAATGTATTTAGGAGACAACAAGGTATGAAAAATATTTTAATTGCGTACTGTGGGTTAAATTGTGAAGAATGCGATGCATATAAAGCTACAATTAATAATGATGATGAATTAAGGGAAAAGGTTGCTAAAGAATGGTCTATCTTAAATGGCATAGAAATTACCAAAGAGATGATTAATTGTGAAGGGTGTAGAACGGAAGGGAAAAAGACACCATTTTGTGATAAATTATGTCCAATTAGAAATTGCACCAAATCAAAAATGGTAAATACATGCGGTGATTGTGAAAAATTAAGATCATGCGTTACTATAAAAATGATTATTGATCATAATGATAACGCGTTAAATAATTTACTAAAAAAATAAAACATTAGTCTTAGTAGTAGCGTTGATAAATCAATATTATCTATTTTTTATTTTTTTTATCTCATTTTTTGACTTAGATGTTTTAGTAAATTAAAATAGAATACAAGCCCACTTGGAAAATTAGATAATTTTAAAAAAATAAATAAGGGAGGGAATTATGGAAATAAATAAAATTTATTCAGGTTTTAAATTAGTAAAAATTGTAGAAGTGAATGATATTGGGTCAACTTTATATGAATTTAATCATATAAAATCTGGTGGAACATTAGTTTATTTAGAAAATGAAGATACAAATAAATGCTTTTCTGCGGGATTTAAAACTCTTCCAGAAGATTCTACTGGTGTTTGTCATATTATTGAACATTCACTATTATGTGGAAGTGAAAAGTATCCATTAAAAGAACCATTTGTCAATTTATTGAAAGGATCGATGGCAACTTTTTTAAATGCGATGACAGGGAGAGATTTTACAGTTTATCCAATTGCTTCACAAAATGATAAAGATTTTAATAATTTAATGAGTTGTTATTTAGATGCAGTATTCGCACCATTATCAATTAATGATCCAAAACCATTTTTACAAGAAGGATGGCACCTTGAAATGAAATCAAAAGATGATATGCCTTCTTATAAAGGTGTTGTTTATAATGAGATGAAAGGTGCGATGAGTAGTGTTAATGAACAGTTAATGGAAACTGTTTATGAAGCTATGTATAAAGATACCGGTTATGGAGTTAATTCGGGAGGAGATCCAAGTGTTATTCCTACATTAACATATGAATATTATAAAGATTTCTATAAGAAACATTATCATCCAGAAAATGGATTATTGTATCTTTATGGAAAAATGGATATTCTTGAAAAACTAAAATTTATTGATGAAGAATACCTATCAAAGTATGAAAAAGGAAATAATAGAATTAGTATTGAAGTTCCGCAAGCATTGATTAATGAAGACGTAAGAAGAATATATGCAATTTCTGATCAAGAAGAGATTAAAGATAATACATATATGGCTTTAGCGTATTCTTTAGGTGAGTATAAAGATAGTTTAGATATTGTTGGATTAGAAATTTTAAATTCTACATTAATGTCAACTAATGATTCTCCATTAAAGAAAATGTTAATGGATGCTTCTTTAGGCCAAGATGTTAGTTCTATGGTGGATGATAGTTCTATTTTACCTTGTTATGTTGTTTCTTTAGAAAAGACAAATCCAAATGAAAAGGAAAGATTTAAAAAAGTATTCTTAGATTCATGTAAAAAGATTGTTCAAGAAGGATTAGATAAAGAGTTGATTCTAGCGACAATTAATAATCTTGAATTTATGTTAAAAGAAAATGATATGGGTTCATTACCAAAGGGTATGAGTTATGCTTTTTCATTAATGCGTAGTTTTAATTATAATCTCCCATTAGAGAATGAACTATTCTATTCTAAAAACTTCCATTATTATAGAGAGAATATTGATAAAGGATATTTTGAGTCATTAATAGAAAAATATATTTTAAATTCAACTCATTTTGTTGAAGTAGTTTTAGAACCATCTAAGACTTTAGCCCAAGAAAAAGAAGAAGCAATGAATTTAAAAATGAAAGAATTAAAAGAGTCTTTATCTTCTAAAGAAATAGAGTTTTTAGTTAAACAAACGAATGATTTAATTGAATATCAATCAAAGAAAGATACGATAGAAGATTTAGAAAAATTACCTTCTTTATCATTGGATGATATTAGTTGTGATGTTAATACACTTACTTTAAATGAAAAAAAATATGATGATTATACTATTCTTGAGCATGATTTTAATACTAATAAAATCTCTTATTTAAAAATGTATTTTGATGGTAATTATTTATCTATTGATGACATTAAATATTTAAAAGTAATCAATAGTTTATTGTTTAAAGTTAATACTGCTTCTTTGAGTGTTATGGATATTCAAAGATATAAAAAATTATATTTAGGTTCTTTCTCATTCTCACTTTTATTAACTGGTAAAGGTAAAGATGAAGTTTGTATAAAAGAAAATTGTTGTGTATCTGCTTTAGATATCAATGTCGATAAAATCTCTTATTTATTAAAAGAGGTAATGTATAAGAGTATTTTTGATGAAGAAAAAGTTAAGATTGTTTTACTTCAAATGAAGAATGCTTTAAGAAATGAATTAATTGAGCAAGGTACTCAATATGCGATGATTGGGGCAAATGCATCTAGCACTAAATTCTCTAATCTTTTATTAAAAATAAATGGATTATCTTTCTATCATTTCCTAAATGATGCTTTAAATGATATTTCTCATACAATATTAAGAATCAATGAAGTATATAAAAAGATCTTCAATAAAAAAGATATGATTTGCTCATTGTCAGGAGAAAAAGATGCAATTGATAATATGCATCATATTCTTGATGATATTAAGCTTGATACAAATTGTTTACGTGAAAAAATTAATATTGATTATAATGATAGGAAAAATTGTGCGCTTATCATTCCTAGTGAAGTGAATTATGATGCAAAAGGTATAAATCTATATGATATGGGTAAGAAACCTCTTGGATCTATTAATGTATTAACTCACATTCTTAATTTTGATTATTTATGGTCAGAAATTAGAGTCAAAGGTGGAGCTTATGGATGTCAAGTATCATATTCGCCTTTAAGAGGAACTCTTACTTTAGGAACATATCGTGATCCAAATGTAAAAAGATCATATGATGTCTTTGATGGAATTCCTTCATATCTAGAAAATTTTAATTGCAGTGAAAAAGAATATATGACATATTTAATTGGTGCGATTGGTAATTTTGATAAACCAGAATCAAATAATTTAAGGATTTCTTCTTGTGATTTGCAATATATTAATGGTATTACAGATGAAGAAAGAAGAATGATTAAGATGCAAATGAAGAATACTACTATAGAAGATATAAAAGGATATAAGGAAGTATTCTCTTATTTAAAAGATCATGGAACTATATATTCAGTTGGTAATGAAAAGACATTAAAAGAATATGGTAAATTTGACGAATACTATATTCTATAAAAAATAAAAAATTTTTCTTCACAAATAAAAAAACTTTTGGTAATATATTTTTAAGTGTTTGGAGGGCCGAACTATGAAAGAAATAATGGAAAGAAAAATCAGCCTTATTTCTGGGCTTTTTATCCCTTCAATTCTAAAAAATATTAAATTTATCTTCGTTTTTAAAGACTTGGCATAAGTGCCGAGTCTTTTTTTTGGGGTAAAAGGAAAAGGAGATTTAGTATGGAAAAGAATTTAGTTCTCGATGTAAATGAAAATCCAAAGAAAGTTAAAGACTGGGTTTTATTTGCGATTCAACACATTTTAGCGATGCTTGTTGCTTGTATCACTGTTCCTCAAATCACAGGATTACCAGTTGGTGCAACATTAGTATCTGCAGGTATTGGTACACTTATTTATATTTTGGTCACTAAAAGAAAATCACCAGTATTTTTAAGTTCATCTTTTGCTTATTTAGCACCTATGGCTGGAGCATTAGCTCTTGGTGAAGCAAGAAACATTGGTACAGTTTTAGCACCTCATATGACAAGAAACTATCTTGCAGTTATGATTGGTATGGCTTTAGTTGGATTAGTTTATGTTATCATTGCTTTAGTTGTTAAAGCAGTCGGTACAAAATGGATTAATAAATTACTACCTCCAGTTGTTGTTGGCCCAATCATTATGGTTATTGGTCTTTCACTTGCTGGTTCTGCAATTAACAATGTAACAGGTGGAACATATATCATTAGTAGTTTAACTAATGCAAAAGAATTCGTTTCTTGGTATCATACATTAATTTCTATTGGTATTGCTTTTATCGCTTGTTTTGTTACAGCAATTTGTGCACATTATGGAAATGGAAAAATGTTAGGTTTAATTCCATTCGTTATTGGTATGGGTTCAGCATATCTAGTTGCATTATTATTATCTATTATTGGTTTTACAGCAGGTGTTCCAGCATTAAAGATTATTAATTTTGATATGTTTACTGCTGTTGATTGGTCATCAGTTGGCGCATATTTAAATGTCACTCCAGATAAATGGATGTTAGGTTTAGCTATTACAGAAAACTCAACATTTAGCTGGGCAGAACTTGGTCAAACAACATTATTATTTATTCCAGTAGCATTAGTTACTGTATGTGAACATATTGGTGATCACAAAAACTTAGGTAATATCATTAATAAAGATTTATTAAATGAAGAACCAGGTATGACAAGAACATTAATTGGTGATGGTATCGCAACAGCAGTTTCTGGTAGCTTATGTGGCGCTGCTAATACAACATATGGTGAAAATGTTGCAGTTATCGGTGTTACAAAGATTGCTTCTGTCGGTGTAATTATTCTCGCATCATTAATGTCAATCGCATTTGGTATGCTTGCACCATTAACATTAGTCTTATCTTCTGTTCCAAGCTGTATTACAGGTGGTGTTTCATTAATTCTTTATGGATTTATTGCTTCATCTGGTGTAAAAATGTTAATCAAAGAAAAAGTTGATTTCAATGTTACAAAAAATATTATAGTTGCTTCAATTATTTTGGTTGTTGGTATCGGTGGTCTTGTTCTTGGATTTGGTGATGTATATAAAAATGGTGCTCCAACTGGAGACTATGTTATCCAAATCACTTCAACTGCAGTTGCAATGATTTTAGGTATCGTATTTAACTTAATTTTAAAAGAACCTAAAAAAGTAGAAGAATAAATAATTGCTATAAGTAATTTAATAAAATAGTTCGTTTCTTATTAGAGGCGAACTTTTTTGATTATCTTGTTATTTTTATGCGACTATGATGCTTCCCTATGTAATGTTGAATATTAATATTTTATAATTTAAGTATAATTACACGAAAGGAAAAATAAAAATGGAGAATAAAAAAATGTTTTTCTCTACGCCAAAGAGAAAAAAAGTTTTTGCTGGATGCTTTTTGTCGCTCATTGCGATAATAGGTGTTGCTCTTGGAGTAGGCAACTATATTGCTTTTGAGAGATATCCAACAGTTATTTCTGGCTTTTTGTGTCCAAACGGAGATAAAACTTCATCGGAAGCAAATAATGCGAGAAATATGGGTAATCAGTTGGCTCGTGAAATTGAACGTGAAGGGATTGTCATGGTTAAAAATGATGGAACTTTACCTTTATCTAAATCAATATCAAAAGTCAACGTATTCGGGCATGGTTCAGTAGACTGGTATATTATGTCTTCAGGTTCTGAAAGAGTTGGAACAGAAGGACAAACTTGCTACGGAATTAATGAAGCATTAGAAGAATATGGAATTAAGATTAATAAAGAAATTCCAGAATTCTATTTAAAGTGGCATAAGGCTGAAGGTGATTCTAATACGATTATGGCTTCCTTTGATGGATTCTATCAAGTTAGAGAACCATCATTAGAAGATTTAAGTGAGTATCAAGCAATCTATGAAAGGGCAAAAGATTTTTCACAAACAGCATTCTTTGTTGTTTCTCGACACGCTGGAGAAAACTCTGATCCTCCACATTATCAAAATAAAGTGGAAGGACAACCAAAAGATGAGACTAGAGGATATTTAGAAATATCAACAGAAGAAGAATACGCTATACGTAAGCTAGGCGAAGACTTTGAAAATGTTGTTGTTATTATTAACTCTACAAACACAATGACTTTGGATTTTGTTGAAAAAATTCCTGGTGTAGATGCTTGTATTAGTGTTGGTGCAACAGGAGTTCAAGGCGCTTTATCTATTCCAGAAATTCTTTGGGGTGATGCATCTCCTTCTGGAAGATTGACAGATACTATTCCTTATAGACCAGAATATAATATTACATATTATCGTTCTTGTGCTAAATTCACACATCAATATATAAACGCTCCAGATAATTGTACAATGATGGGTGCAGGTGGATCATCTTTCTATCGAACAAGTTGCTATGTCGAATATACAGAAGGAATATATGTTGGCTATCGTTGGTTTGAAACGGCTGATATAGAAGGATTCTGGGATAATTCTTTATATAATGGATACGAAAATGTTGTCCAATATCCATTTGGATATGGTTTATCATATACAACATTTGATTGGAAGTTAGAAGATACTAGTATTGCTCCTGGAACAAATATTACTAATGAATCAAAGATTGTTTTAACTATACAAGTTGAAAATACAGGTAAAGTTACAGGTAAGGATGTTGTTGAAGTATATTTAACTGCACCATATACTCCAGGAGGAATTGAAAAATCATATGTTAAATTAGTTGGTTTTGCTAAAACTCCAGAATTAAGACCAGGACAAAAAGCAAATGTCGAAATTGAAATTGATGCAAAAGAATTTAAATCATATGACTACAATGACGCTAATGGTAATGGTTTTAAAGGTTATGAACTTGAAGCGGGTGATTATGAATTAAAGATTATGTCAAATGCACATACTCTAAAAGAAGGAATGAATAATAATATTGTTACATATCATGTTGTAGAAGATATTTGCATCGAAAATGATGAAAAAACTGGAACAAAAGTAAGAAACTTATTCACTGGTGAAGATGCTTATGAAAGTATTTCTATTGATGGAAGTGATGTTGGGCAAAATGTTGAATATGTCCATCGTAATGAATTCCCAGCTTTATTGACTGAAGTTGAACCAAATAAACCTTGGACTAACGATTTATTAAGAAGATCAAATGGAAGAACTGCTCCTAGATCTGTCTTTACTAGGGAAATGGCAGATGCATGGGATAATGCAACTGGTCTTGATGTATTAGGAAGAGAAATTAATACGGAAATGCCAATTTGGGATAGTAAAGCTACTAACCATAAGTTAATTGAAAAAGGTGAATTAACTGAACTTGGTACTAAATTAGCTGCAGATTATGATGCACCAGAATGGGAAGAAGTATTAAATCAAGTACCATTTGAACATGCAAAACACATTTTAACAATGGATACATCGTATAAAGCTCCAGGTATTGAAGCAATTGGATTAAGAACTAATGATGATGGTGCTTATCAACATGCTGAAGGAGCTTCACAAGTTGGTAATGGGCATATGGCTCCAGGAACAAGCTGTGTTGGTTATCCAGGATCAACTGTCTTAGCACAAACATGGAATCAAGTTCTTGCCTATATGTTTGGTAAGAGTGAAGGTAATGATATGGGTCCTGCGGGAAAAGATGCTTTATATTCTCCTGCATGTAATATTCACCGTTCAAATTATGGTGGACGTAATTCTGGTTATCAATCAGAAGATCCTTTCTTATCAGGTAGAATGGTTGCAAATGTTGTTAGAGGTTTAGGTGTTTATGGAAAAACTACTTTCGTTAAACACTTTGTTGTCAACGATCAAGATTTCAATAGAATGGCTTTATATACTTGGTGTAATGAACAAGCATTAAGAGAAATTTATTTAAGAACATTCGAAGAAACAGTAAAATATGGCGATACAACAGGTATTATGACTTCATTCAACCGTTTAGGTGCAATATGGACTGGTGGTAATGAAGCATTAATTCAAGGCGTTTTAAGAGGTGAATGGGGATTTAGAGGTCAAATCATTACAGATATGACAGAGAATAAAACTCATATGGATATTGGTGCTGGTTTAAGAGCTGGTGGCAATATTAATCTTGGTGGAGGTAATTCTGCAGGTGCTACTTTATCTACTTCATCTCCAGCTAGATTACAAAATAGAATGAGAGAAGCAATTAAACAAATTGCATACTCATATACTCATGCTTTATATAAGAATAAAACATATAACGAAAGTGCTGATCCTGCAGATGCAGTTATTGTTTATGAATCAAAACAATCATGGCAATGGTGGAAACCAGGATTAGTATCTCTTGATGCGGTTGTCTTTGGTGGATTAGGCATTTGGGCATTTATCATATTGAAAAATGGTCTAGGTCTATTCAAAAAGAAGGAGGACTAATCATATGCGAAAACTAAAAGCTATATTATTAAAAGATCTTTCTAAAACGGTTATTATTGGTATTGCTTCTGTATCTTTATTAACTTGTGTATGTTCCTTTGCAGTTTCTGGAATTAAATTTTTAAATTATTCTAAACAATATGAAAAAGAAGCAGCAGAATTAAAGGCATCTTTCCCTGCTTTACCAGAAAAAGTAATGTTAGATAATGACTTTGTTACTTATGATGAAGAAGGTAGTGAAGTAGTTAAATCAAAATCTAAATATAAAAAATCATTTACTTATTATGCACGTGATGCAGTAGTTGCTCCATTAAGTCAAGATGTTGCTGCAGATATTAAAAAAGATAATGACACATATTTAGGTGAATATATCACTGGTTTAGATAGAAGAGGTGGCGCAATTTCATTCTATATTCGTACTCCAAATTACGGAATGTCAGATATTGATATTGCACTTGCAACAAACTGGGTTGACGAAAAAAATGAATACCATGAAATGGAAAATATTACTGATTATATTAAAATTCAAATTAATGGATTAGAAGTAAAAACAGAAGCAGCTTCTTTACCTAGTGATCAATCATATCAACACTTAGTATTAAAGAATACTCATTTGTTAAAAGGCGAAAATGTTTTAACATTTACTACATCTGCTTATAATACATTTGGCAATAAAGATGATATTTTATATATTATGCCTAATATTAGAGCAGTAACTGTTTTAACCGATGTTAATATTTATACTCCAATTTATGATTTTGATACATCAAACTTCTCAACTTCATATCGATTAATCGACACAATCGATTTATCAACACTTAGTGTTACAAAAGAAATTGGAGAAGATGGGGTATGTTATGTTAAAGAAGAAATGGATATTAGGAAATTAAGAAAAGAAATTGATTATGAAAATGATAAATTAATTATTTTCTGCAGTCCAAAAGATATTAAAGAAATACCATTAGATATTGATAGAAGTGCTTCTGCAAATACAATTAAAGGAACTATAGATGAAAAAGAGGTAACTATTGTTGTAAAATCAAATAATTTAGCAACAGTTACTTCGGAAGGTAAATCTTGTGATGTAAATATTTCATTAACAGGAGATTCTGGATTTGCAACAATTAATATCCTTTCTAAGGAGAGTGGAGATGATGCAACATTTGCATTACTTCCAACATCATTTGGTATTGAAGAAAAAGGTGGAGAATTAAATATTTGCTTAGTAAAATACTATGTTTCTACAACAAAAGCTAATGCAAATACACAAAATGGTATTTCTCAAACTGGTTATACTTATTTTGCAATTGGACCAGATAAATCATATGTAGTTGCATTCTGGATTTGGTCTTATAGTGGAAGAGGAAACTTAGAAATGAGATGTAAATATACTCTTTCTGGAACTACTCTTACATTAACTGATGTAATTGAACAAAAATTAACTGAAGATGGAAAGGCACCTGCTTCAACAAGTGAGTGGCAATATTTATCAAGTAAGACATTTACAGTTTCAGAGTGTTCAGCTTCTGATTTACCATTTATTCCAACTTACAAATAGAAGCAAAAAGATAAGATAGAGTTGACAAGTTCAACTCTATTTTTTTGCACAAAAAATCTCTAGTTTTTCCCTAGAGATTAATCTTGCTTTATTAATGGAAAAGATAATTCAAATGTGGTTCCTACATTAAGATTACTTTTTACTTTTATACTACCATTTGATAGGTCGACAATACGTTTTACTATCGATAAACCTAATCCATTTCCTTGAGAAATCCTTGATGAATCACTTTGATAATACCGATCAAATATATGATCTAGTTCACTTTCTTTTATTCCTATGCCAGTATCAGAAACATTGACAATATATTTATCATTTTCAATATGCGATTTAATAAAAATACTTCCAGATTCTTTATTGTATTTAATCGCATTTGATATTAAATTAATCCATACTTCTTTTAAAATATCTTCTTCTG
Source organism: Caryophanales bacterium (assembly GCA_029006735.1). Classification (GTDB taxonomy): domain Bacteria; phylum Bacillota_I; class Bacilli_A; order RFN20; family CAG-449; genus UBA3210. The sequence goes on along the minus strand of JAQXGN010000011.1, from coordinate 1,677 downwards.
ATTCAATCATGCCACTTTGTAAATCTAATAATACTTTAATATCTTTTTCTTGAAGTAAACTATCTAATAAGATGACACATTCTTCGATTTGTTGATCGACTTTTACTGGCTTTTTATGCGTAAATTTATCAATTGAATCTAATTTACTAATTAATAATGTTGATGAAGCAAGAATTGATAATCTACGTGATTCATTAACAATTATTTGTAAGTATTCCTTTTTTATAGAATCATCTAAATCGGGTACATTCAATAATATTTCCGCATATCCTTTTATTGACATGATTGGTGTTTTAAATTCGTGAGAAAAGTTGCTTGCAAAATCTTTTTGAAGAAGAACAGTTGAATTTAATTCATCGACCATTTTATTGAAGTTTACACTTATTGGATAATAGATATTATCTATTTTTTTGGGAACTTCCATTTTAGAGGTATAATCTCCATTACTGACTTTTGACATAACTTTTACCATAGAATCTGCTCTTTTTGTTTGTTTTTTTGTGAGGGTAAAAGAAATAATAGAACCTAATATAAAGGATACTATCATATTAATGATTAGTAATAGTTGAGGGGTTAACCAATTTAACAAGTCATATTTATATAAAATACTAGAAATAGTAATAGTAATTGGAATTGGTAATAAAAAGCCTAAAAGGGCAATTAAACTAAATTTAATTGTTAAAGTAAGAGAAAAATGTGTTTCTTCTTTCTTTTTATTTCTTTTCATTTTTTATTCCTCGATAGCCAATTCCACGTATTGTTGCAATATCTATTTCTGGGAATATTTCAATTTGAGAACGTATTTTTGAAATATATACTTTTACACCTTCTAAATCTCCGTATGAATCATATCCCCAAAATTCATCATATAATTGACCTTTAGTAAAAGTTTTCTCTGGATAAGACAAAAGTTTAAATAAAATAGAAAACTCTTTTTTTGTCAAATTTATTTTTTTGTTTTCTTTTTCATTAGTAATGCTTAGAGTTTCATAATCGAGAGTGACATCGCCGATGACAATCTTTTTGTCAGTAGCGATTTTAGCTCTTCTAAATAATGAGTTCATACGCAATATTAATTCATCAAATTCGATTGGCTTAACCATATAGTCATCTACACCAACTAAGAAACTTTCTTTTTTCGTTTCTAATTGATCTCGTGCAGAAACAATGATTGCAGGTGTATTGTAGCCATCTTTACGAATTTGATTAATAAATTCAATACCATTTAGTTTTGGCATCATAATATCAATAATGATCATATCAAATTTTTTAGAATAAAAAATATCTAAAGCTTCTTCTCCATCACTTGCGACAGTAACAGTGTAGCCATAAGCTTCTAGTCTAATCTTAAATAACTCTCTAATATATTTTTCATCATCAACAACTAATATATTCAACATAATAAAACCCTCATTTTCATTAATTTAATCATATCATAGTTAATTTGAGGTTAATGCGTAAATTTTACTTTTATTTAACTATTTTTGAACGATTTTTTAACATATTGTTTGTATGATTGAAGTATAATCTAATTTCCCCGTGTTTGGGATTTAACACTATAAATTTAGGATTAAATTAATATTTTTGATAAATTACTTATATAAATATAAGTAAAATTATTGAAAATATTTTTTTATTGTTATATTATATATAGTGTTTCACTTACTTCGCTATCAT
>JAQXGN010000010.1 GCA_029006735.1 Caryophanales bacterium | reverse complement strand
TGTATGTGATGTGCCAAAGCGGATTAAGAAGCTATATATCCTGTAGAATTTTATCTGGGGAAGGATTTGATTGTTACAATTTCTCAGGAGGATATCGTTTCTATGAGAATGTCATGAGGGAAACAAATTTGATAGAATCATCACTTCCTTGTGGAATGGATAAGAACTTAGGGCGTGATGAAAAAACACTGATTTATGCAGAACGCGGAACTAAAGTCAGGTTATAAATAGGTTTCTATGGAAGAGGGGCTTGAACTTATGAAGGAAGATTCTGGTTATATTTTTTGGGATATCAGAAGAACAGATGAGTTAAAAAGGACATATTCTTGGAGCAATCAATATTCCCAATGAATCCATTGGAATAGAAGTGATTGCGGAACTTCCATATAAGAATCAGACCATATATGTCTATTACCGAAGCGTAAACAGAAGTAAAAAGGCTTTACAGAAGCTTGTGGACTTAGGGTGAACTATCGAAAGTTACGCTAGGGGAAACTATGTAAGAGGCATTTATGTCCTATGGTCGCTGAACCTAGAATCTTGTGACTTTAGTCATGAGAGTGTTCAAAAAACTATTTTATACTTTGAAATAGGAAGAGATTTATTAAATGCTTAACTTTACAAAAATATCCTATAGGTATAAAATCAAAACATACTTATTAGAGGAGGATAGTATTAATAAGCATATGAAGTTTTGTTCTCTAAGAAAAAGACATGATGATTTTAATTCATTTTTTTTAGATTATATGTATGGTTGTAAATACTTTTATAGTAGATTTCCTTTCTTTGATAATGAAAATACTGATGAATTCAATAAAAATTTTTACGATTATATTGATGATAATATTCCACTATCTAATTATGGATTAATTATGTTTGTCTATAATTGTTGGGTAAAAGATGAATCTATCTTTTCATATAAAGAAATTAGAAAACGTGAACATGAGTTTAGAAGTTACTTAATCAATGTTGGGAAAAGACATAATATTAATTTTGATAAAAAGAATAAAAAGCAAACCACAACTGTAAGTATGATGCTTAGAGTGTTATGTAAAGAATTATCTTTCTTTAGTATAAAAGAAGAATCATTTGTAGATGTTGTTGAAGAGATATTTAATAAATATCATAAAGAGAGAAAAAGACTTCTCTATCGAGTTAATTATTTTGATATCAAAGAATATTCTTATAAAGAAATAATAAATCTTTTAAAAGAATATAATTCTACTTCAAATAGTTTATTTAATATTTGCGTAGAAAAAGTTGCTGGTGTTTCTTATGAAGGAAGATATGAAAAAATAGCGACTTCATTAAAAATAAATGGAACATTAAAATTAGAATTAGATCCATATAATAAATATGATCCCGATGCGATTATTTTGTATTCTGGGAAGCAAGATATAGGATTTATTTCAAAAAGAATTAATTCAAATATAGTTAGAAATATTAAAAGCAAATCGGCTTATTATTCTGCACTAGTAAATGATATTATTGTTATTTCAGAAAACGAATTATCTTATGATAATTTTTATGAAATTGAGGATTTAAAATATTCTGTTAGTATTGCAATCTTATCAACTTTATCGATATATAAACATGAAAAATAAATTATATGATTTTTAAAAGATTATCATATAATTTTTTTTGCTTTATTTTTGTGTAAAAAAAATGCACATCTCTTTAGAGATAAAAAAACGAAAATTATGTTTGTTATTATTTAATTGTCTTCGACGAAAGAAGACAGCTTCCAATGAAAGGAGAAAAAAATATGGAAAATAAACAAAAAAATAGATGCAATTGGGATGACAATGCATGCCTCAAATTAGTAGGAGAAATCATCAAAAAAACGTTATTAGATTTTTATAGAGGATATGGATCAAATCCAGACGTATATAAAAATGAAGCATTACAATTTTTTAGACATTCAAATCTATTTAAAGCTACTGGTCTTGACTATATATCTTTAATGAATAAATATGTTAAAGACTGCAATATTCATTTATATAGAGTAACTGCAAAAAAAGGTCATGTTAAATATCATTATTTCTTTAATTTATCAAGATTTGCAAAACTTGAAGCAGAAGAATTAAAAAAATTAGGATACGTAGTATCTATTGATGATTTAGGTATCTCAAGTGGTGTCTATACAAAAAATAAGAAAGTTATAAATCTTGTTGATGATGCTGATATGGAAAAAAGATATTCAACAAGTGATGATTCTTCAAATGAATTATTATTGAGAATGATTAATAGATCAAATAATCAACTTGTATCAAGCTTATAGGAGGGAAATATGAATACAAAAGCAAAGATTAAAGCACACTTATTTTTAGGTAACATTCAATTTAAATATGAGAAATGGGAAGAAGCACAAAAACAATATTTGGCAGCTAAATCTTTAGCAGAAGCGATAAATATTGAAATTAAAGAACTAGATGAAAATTTAGCGATTACTTTAAGAAGAACAAAAGAAGAAAAACTAGGGATTACTATTTTTAAAAATTATCAATTTAGTGATGATCCAGAAAAACTTGTTGAATATTCATTATTTTTATTGCGTAGCGAAGAAGATCTTAGAAATAAAGCAATAGAATTATTAGGTAAAGCAATCAAAATTGGATCATCTAGAGCCAACTTCATTTTAGGAGACTTTTATTTAAATGGATATTATCTTGAAAAAAATACTGATAGAGCAATGGAGTTTTTTACTCAAGGAAGTAAATCAAATGATGATATTGAATTCCAAATGAGATGTTTAACTAAAATTACAAAATTACATTTGGAAAACAAAGAATATGATAACGCAATTGAATCATTAATTGATTTATCGAATAAGGGAAGTGATGATGCATCTTATTCTCTTGCGATGATTTATAAACATGGTAGATATGGAATCAATAAAGATGCTGAAAAATATTTTGATTACATTACTAGGGTAGATAACTATATGGGGTATTACGAATTAGGATCAGCTTTTTTAGAAGGCAAACTTATTGAAAAGGATATTGATGCTGGAATTGTTCTTTTAGAAAAATGCTTAAATGAACCAAACTATATTGAAGCAGGATTCCTTGCATTAAAGCATGCTTTTAATAATCAAAATGAAAAAGAAAAATTAATTGGTTCATTAATATGGAATAGTGGATTAATAGATAAAATATCACCTAAGGAATTTTCAATGTTAAGTTTTGTAACAGATGAAAATGAGTATATTGCGATTATAAATGGAATGGAAAAGAAAATTAAGGAAGGAAAAATGAATTAATATGAATAATATATTTTTAAAAAAACAATATGAATATAAAGCTAAATTATTTGAAGATGAAAAGAAGAGTACTTTGTCAATAAGTTGTTTAATCGAGTTGTGCAAATTAGATCCAACTAAAGAGAATTTCTTTAGATTAGGGCATGCTTATTATATTAATGATGATATTGAAAATGCATTGTTTTATTTTCGAAAAGCTTATAGAATGGGATATACTAATACTTTAACATTAATTGGATTATTAGAATTAAGAAAAGATAAAGAAAAAGAGGCAATTAATACATTTATTAAGGGACAAAAAGAAGGAGTAAAGGATGCATTATTTGGTTTATTTCTAATCGCAAAAAAAAGAGGAGATATAGATAAACAAAAAGAGTACTTAATGAATGTGGTTGAAAATTGTGATAGCGATGAATATCCACTTATTTTATCAGACATTTATTATAAAGAGAAAGATTATGCTAATTTTATTAAATACGCAGAAATATCTTCTCTTAGAGGTAGTGAAACTGCAAATTATCGTTTGGCATGCTATTATTTATTTGAAGAAAATGATTTTAATAAATTTATTGATTATATTTCTAATTGCCACTCAGATGATTATGTATTCATTTTCTTAAGATTTATTTTTGATTTTTACCGATTTGAGTTTGATATAGATGATATGTGCTATTTATTCAAATGTATTGGATATAATGGGAATTATATGGCTTGTTTGTATGCAGCATATATCATGGCAAAGCAAAACAAAAAAGAAAGTGCGATGACATTTTTGAAATTTGCGAGAGATTATTCAAAAGATCAACATTTAATTAATGAAATGAATTATTTGATTAATAATCCTAATAATATAGATTACATAAGTAGACTTGAGGCATTAATTAAAATAGAATATAATAATGAAAAATATATTAATAGTAGTCTAAATTAATAAGGAGGATAATCAATGTTGGAAATGGATATTTCAATTTATAAACTTGCTAAATTGACGAATATATCACGCCCTACTTTATATAAATATTTAGATCTATATGAAAAAAATGAAGTTTATAAAATGCCTTTCCAATTTGTAGTATTATTCGATTTTATTAAGAAAAATAACAAATTTGAGACGATTGTAGAATATTGTCTTATTAATTTTATTTCATAAAAATACAAAAACAACAAAATGTTTTCCATAATTTTTCCTCAAAACAATTTATCTATCTAGCAATGGATAGATTTTTTGCTTTTGATTTGATAGAGTATGATTAAGAATAAGTATTATCAGGAAGGAGAACCTATGATTAGTTATATTACTGAACATTATATTTTCAGATATAAAGAAGGTTCTTTAGCAGCTAAAGACATAATAAAAATTGCTAAAAAACAAGAAGAATGTTTTAATAAAATTTGTAATACATTAAAAGTTAGTTTTACAGAAAAAATTAATTATTTTTTATATGAATCATCAGAAGAAATAGGAAAATTATATGGTATAAACGAACCAATTAATGGTTTTGCAGTATGGGGAGAAAATAAAATTTTTGCTGTATATAACGATAAAATTAAATGCATTGGTCCTCATGAAGATGTTCACTTGATTTCATTTGTTATCAATAATCCTAAATCAAATTTTATTGTTGAAGGTTTAGCAATGTTTTTTGATGAAAAATGGTGGGGAATTGATAATGATATTTGGGCTAGTTATTATTACACCACTAATAAAGTTATATCAATTTATAAATTATTAAAGAATGAAGAATTTGATAATTATAATTGTGAAATTACTTATCCAATTGCAGGATCTTTTATTAAATATTTGATTTCTAGTTTTGGCATTGAAAAGTTTATTGAACTATACAAAATAAGTGAAATCCCAAATAGTAATGATTTCAAAAACATATATCATTACACAATTTTGGAATTGGAATCATTTTTTTGGCAAGAAATTAGTAAAATTAATTATGATTTACAATCGATTAAATCATTATTTGATAAATAGAAAAATTGTTTCGTCATCTTAAAAAAACATCGATTAGATAAAAATGGATACTTAGATTAAGAAAATCAAAAACAAATAAAATAGTGTTAGAATTTGAACAAAATCTCGCGGGATATCTTTCTTTTAAAGTTAGTGCCCATCAAGGTGATAAAGTAAGAATCACTATGGGAGAAATGCTAGATGAAAATGGTGATGTTACTTTAAAAAATGTTCAACTTCCAAATGGGAAAAGAATAACTCCTGAACAAAAGATTGAACTTATATGTAAAGAAGGAGAAAATGTTTATTATCCTCATTTTTTTATTGCAGGTTTTAAGTTTGTTTCAGTAGAATTTCCTAGAGAAATAGATATAAATAATTTTGAACAGATTGCATTATATTCTTCATTAGAAGAAACTTCATCGTTTGAATGTTCAAATGAATTAATTAATATTTTCTATAAAAATACATTATGGTCACTTAAATCTAATTCAGCAGATATTCCTACTGATTGTCCAACTAGAGAAAGAATGGGATGGACTGGGGATTCACAAGTATTCTTTAATACTGCAAGTTATATAACCAATTATGCTGCATTTACTAAAAAACATTTAGTTGATGTTTTTGATCGGCAATGGGAAAATGGTAAACTACCACAAATCGCTCCATTTTCTAATGAAGACTGGTTTATGGACCCTATGAATGGATCGGTAGGATGGGCAGATGTTGGGGTATTAACACCTTATCGATTTTATAAAAAATATGGAGATATTCGTATTTTAAAAAATAATTATGACAGAATGATGAAATATGCTAAATTCATGATTTCTAGATGCGGAAGAACAAAGGGAATTTATGCAATTTATGCAAAGCATCTTCATTTATCAAAAAAGAATAAGAAATATCAAGTTAATAATGGTCAATCTTATGGTGAATGGGCAGAACCAAGTGATGTTCGTTCATTTGTTTGGACTGATTTTTGTGAACCTCACCCAGAAGAGAGTATGGCGTATACTGTCTTTATAATGGAAAAGATGATTGAAATATCTAAATTATGTCACAAAGAAGAGAATATCCCTCTTTTGGAAGAATATAGAGATGGAGTTAGAAAAGCATATCAAGAGTTAGTAACTAAAGAAAAATTTAGTTTAGATACAAATAGGCAAGCTAAATTAGTTAGACCTTTATATATGAATCTACTTTCTTTAGAACAAAAAGAGTATGCAAAGAAAAGATTAATTCAAGCATTGGATTGGTATGATTGGAAACTTGGTACAGGTTTTTTATCAACTCCATTCATTCTTAATGTTTTAGAAGATATTGATCCAGAATATGCATATCGTTTATTAGAAAATGAAAAGATGCCGGGTTGGTTATATATGGCTAAAAATAATACAGGTACAATTTGGGAAGGTTGGGAAGGGCCATCTGCTCAACAGGGTATTAGTTCACTTAATCATTATTCTAAAGGTGCGATGGTTGAATGGTTATTCTCAAGTATGTTAGGAATTAAAATTATTGGAAATAATTTAATTGAAATCAAACCTGTTATTGGAGGGCATGTTTCTTTTGCAAATGGAACATATAAATCTATTTATGGAAGAATAACTTCTAGTTGGAAAAAAGATGGAGATAAAGTTACTTTGGAAGTAACTATTCCTTCTAATGTTAGTGCTCATGTTGTATTTGGAAGTATTGATAAAGTATTAGAACAAGGAACATATACATTTACTAAGTAATTAATAATTGGTTTTGTTAATAATTCAAAAAGTAGTTAGTATTTTAAATACTTCTACTTTTTTAACTTGTAAGAAATAAATTTCTCTTTGTTTATAGAAAAAAGAAAGATAATATATAATTAATCTTTAATATTAAAAGTAGATAAGTTAAGAAATATACTAAAAAAATGGAGGAGCACATGAATTATTCTCTAGAAGAAAAATATCAATTAATAAAAGAAGAAATAAAAAAAGAAACATCAAAGAATCCACTTACAATAGTTAGAAATATAATGCATAAAGATTTTATTTCTATTCATGGCCCAGAACATCATTTTTTAGATGGTGCATCTTTTTTAGTTGCATATTATAATGCTGGTGGAGATATTGATTTAGAATCAAGCTTATTAGAACTAGGTAAAAGAAGTCAAAATATGCCAGGAGCAATGTGTGGCCTATGGGGAGTATGTGGATCTTGTACTTCTATTGGAGCATGCTTATCAATAATTCATCATACTAGTCCATTAAGTGAAAATGGTTTTTATAAAGATAATATGGAATATACTTCTCAAGTAATAAATGAAATGAGTGAAATTGGTGGGCCAAGGTGTTGTAAAAGAAATGCGTATTTATCATTAATTACTGCGGTTGAATTTGTGAAAAATAAATATGATATTCAAATGGAAATGAATGATATTAATTGTGAATTTTCATCATTCAATAAGCAATGTATAAAAGAAAGATGTCCATTTTATAATAGATTATAAAAATCATAAAAAGAATAGACGATTAATATTGTTAAAACGAAAAAGATAATCAATATTTAAATATCGATAAAAAAAGATTGTATTATTCACTTATGAGTTGTAATATAATTTTTGTGGAAAAAAAGGAGATAAAAAAATATGAAAAGATTAGATGGTAAAGTTGCAATTGTAACAGGCTCTACAAGTGGTATTGGAGTAGGTATTGCAAAACTATTTGCACAAGAAGGTGCAAAGGTTGTTATTTGCGGACGTAGAGAAGCAAAAGGACAAGCAGTAGTTGATAGTATTGTTTCTGAAGGTGGAGAAGCAATGTATCATTTTATGGATATTACAGTTGTAGAAAGTATTGATGCATTATTTAAGGATACAGTTGCAAAATATGGTAAGATCGATATTCTTGTTAACAATGCTGCAAACGTTGGATTAAAAGATGGAAGAGTAGATGAATTAACACTTGATATGTGGGATGCAATCTTTGCAAGTGATATTCGTGGTACATTCTATGCTACAAAACAAGTTATCCCATATTTACGTGAAAATAAAGGCGGTTCAATCATTAATATTGGATCAATGGCTTCATGTGGTGGTGACTTAGGATCAACAGCTTACGCATGTGCTAAAGCAGGTGTTGATATGTTAACAAAATCTACAGCATTACAATATGGTAAAGAAAATATCCGTTGCAATTGTGTAAGACCAGGATTAATTGTTACTCCAGAAAATGCTGCATATGTTCCAGATGTATTAAAGAATATTTTCTTAAACAATATTATGGTTGGAAGATATGGAGAACCAAAAGACATTGCAAATATGTGTGTCTATTTAGCTTCTGATGAAAGTGAATATTTCACAGGACAAGTTGTTACTGTTGATGGTGGTTTAAATTCACATGTACCAACAGTTGGTGAATTCAAAAATATGAAAGGCCGTACTTGGTAATAATAAATAAATAAATAGTTATCGGTTTTCCGGTAACTTTTTTATTGAAAAAGATTAATAGATATCCTAGAATATAATAGGAACTGTTCCTAATAAGAAAGGATGAATAATGAATAGAAGAAATACATTTCAAAAAGAATTAGTATTAAAAGTAGTAAGAAACAATATGGGTCATATTACTGCAGATGAAGTGTATGAACAAATTGTTCTTGAATATCCATCTATTGGGAAAGGGACAGTCTATCGCAATCTTAATATCTTAGTTGAAGAGGGAAAAATAAAAAAAATAGAGATTCCAGATGGACCAGATAGATTCGATTTCACTTTACGTGATCATTATCATGTAAAATGCACTAAGTGCAAAAAAATTTATGATGTAAATATGGAAGAGATTCCAAATTTATTAACCTTAGTAAAAAATGATATAGGTTTTAAGTTTTCATCATATGATGTTTTATTCAAAGGAATTTGTTTAGAATGTCAAAATACGCCAAATAATAAGTAGGAGGAAAATAAAATGGCAGACAATAAATATAGTGGTACAAAAACAGAGCAAAACTTATTAGCAGCTTTCGCAGGAGAATCACAAGCAAGAAATAAATATACTTATTTTGCTTCTGTAGCAAAAAAAGAAGGATATGAACAAATGGCTGCAATCTTTTTAAAAACTGCAGAAAATGAAAAAGAACATGCAAAAATGTGGTTTAAAGAATTAAATGGATTAGGCGATACAAAAGCTAATCTTGAAGCAGCAGCAGATGGTGAAAACTATGAATGGACAAATATGTATGAAGAATTCGCAAGAGTTGCTGAAGAAGAAGGATTTAAAGCATTAGCATATAAATTCCGCATGGTCGCAGCTATTGAAAAAACTCATGAAGAAAGATATAGAGCTTTATTGAAAAATATTGAAACAGCTCAAGTTTTTGAAAAATCAGAAGTCAAAGTATGGGAATGTAGAAATTGTGGACATATTGTTGTTGGCACAAAAGCACCTCAAGTATGCCCAGTATGTGCTCATCCACAAAGTTTCTTCGAAGTAAGAGAAGAAAATTATTAATCTAAATTATATATACCATTAATAAGATTTTCATTAATTGGACATGTAGTATAAATGATATGGAGGATTTCTTCCATATCATTTTTATTTTTTGCTTTAAAAAATGATTTTTTAATATTTTTTGGTATATCAAAATAAGTACTCATTGAAGCCCATATTTCTTTAATGAAAAACATAGTATTATTCCATCCAAAATTATCTAGATATTCTAAATATAAAGTAGAGAAGAAGTTTTTAATTCTATCAACTTTTTCTTTTTCATTTAATGAGTTGTCATCTAATAAATCAGGATGAGCAACTAATCCTCTACCAAGCATAATTCCTTTTAGATATGGAAATCTATTTTGGATATATAATATATCTTCTTTTGTTTTGATTTCTCCATTATAGATGATATTGATATTAGTGTATTTATCTAAGTTATCTAGTACATCTAAATGTAGTGGGCCAGTGTATTTTTCTTTTGCAGTTCTAGGATGAATAATTAGCTCTTTTATTTTATATTTATTGATAACGTCCAGAATTTTTTTAAATTCATTAACTTCGTTTAATCCAAGGCGGATTTTAAGTGAAATCTCAATTGGAGAATTATATATTACTTCATTTAAGTATTGATCTAAATATACTAGATCTTTAAGCATTCCTGATCCTTTATTTTTTGATATTACTACTTTAGAAGGACATCCTAAATTGAGATTAACTTCATCATATCCTTCTTTATGTAAAAGATTGATTAACCATAGTGTTTCTTGTGCATTTTTAGAAATAATTTGAGGAACAACCTTGACATTTAAATTATTATTATCTTTTTTTAATTCTCGCTTATCTTTATTTGATAATTGGCATTGAGCAGGATTTAAAAATGGAATGAAATATTTATCTACACCATGAAAATATTGATTATGCGCTTTTCGATAATACATATTAGTGATTCCTTCTAGTGGTGCAAAATAATATTTCATAATTTAATCCTTTGTATATATTAATAAAATAATCTTTATGAAGAAAAAATGCTATATTTTATCAATAATAAAAAAATGATCCTATTAAAGAACATTTTCTAAATTATAATCAGTTAATTATTTCTTTTTATAGAATAATGCGATAGTTTCTGGCCCACAATGACAGGATAATGAATAATCAATTTGATCAATAATTACGTTTAGATCATTGCGTAGCGATAATAATCTATCCTTGACTTCTTTTGCTTCATTTTCATTATTTGTATAAGATAGATATACTAAGTCACCATCAATGTTACTTACTAAACGAGAGCACATTTCACTAAGAGATTTCTTTTTTCCAATATTGATTGTCAAATTTTCTAACTTTCCTTCTTTGTTAGCGTATATGATTGGCTTTAATCTTAACATGGTTCCTAGAGTAGCTTTTCCCAAAGTAATCCTTCCTCCTTTATATAAATGATATAAAGAACCAATAGTAAATAATGCTTCAAGATGTAATCCATTTCTATCGACTTTTTCTTTAATTTCATTTATATTTAACCCTTTTTCTATAAGTTTAATTATCTCTAAAACTATTATTTTAATGCCGGATCCGCCTAGCAATGAGTCAATACATTCTATTTTTGCATTTGGGAATTCTTCTAAAACACTTTCTTTAGCAAGAAGGGAATTATTGTAGCTACAAGATAATCCAGAGGATAGACTAATATAAATGACATCGTATCCATCATTAATATATTTTACAAACATATCATGATATAAATTAGGGCTGATAGCGGCAGTTTTTGCACTTACTTTTTTATTGAGAAGAGAAAAGAATTCTTCATTATTCATTTTTGTATCAAGTGGATTTATTTCTAGACCATCAATAATAATATTGATAGGAATTATTTCAATATCATATTTTTTTGCGAAATCTTTTTTTATACTTGAACATGAATCAACAATTATTTTTATTTTGCTCATTTCTAACTCCTTATGTTATAATATTTAATGCGACATATGTTGCGTTATAATAGTATACTAAAGAAATGAAAAAAAGCATTATTTTTATAATTAAAAAGAATAATGCAACAAAAAAGAGGTTTAGTCGCATGAGAAATAATTCTTTATCAAAAAAATGTTTTTATACAGCATTTGTTCAATTAATGAAAAAGTATTCTTTTGAAGAAATTCAAATTTCAGAAATATGTGCTTTAGCAGGATACAATAGATCAACATTTTATCGTAATTATTCTTCTAAATACGATATCATAATGGATAAATTTAATTTAGAAGCAAATAAATATTTGAATTTAGTTAAGGAGAGTCAAGACTACACTTTCGTTAATAAGGTTAAACTACTATTTGATCTACTTAGGGAAAGTAGTGAAATTATCTTATTGATGCATAATTCTAATTTAGATAATGTGATGTATAAAATGTTTTATGAGATATATCCAACAAATAATGTAAAAAACTATGAACAGTATTTTAAAATCTTTAGAACATCAGGTATCTTTCATATTATTATCGCTTGGGTTACTTCTGGAATGAAAGAATCAAGCATTGAAATGGCACATAAGTTACAGAATATTATGAATACGTGTAACGCAGACTATTGATAATTTTTATATTATCCTTATTATTAAAAAGATATAAAAAATAAATATACAAAAAAAATAAAAAAACACTTGATATAAAACCTATCTTTGGGATTCACCCCCTAAATGGGTAGTTAAATTTCATATTCCATGATGTTTTCTAGGTCTTTTCTTGATAGGTATAAATTGCCTATATTGGAAAGGCCTAGTTTTTCTTTAAGCATGTTTATAAACTTTGAACATGTAGCATTATTTATGTAACTTCCATCAAAGTTTTCAGTTACTTTAAAGTCTCTTATAAACTCAAATATAGAATCAGGAGTGCATTCATCTTGGAAGAGTTTAAGTTCTATTAATCTCTCAATAACTAGTGCATAGTAACAGATTATAAAATGACCATATATAGAGTCTTCTGTTTGTAGAAAAACAGGTCTAGCTTCTAAATAGGTTTTCATTATTCTAAAGCTTTCTTCAATTCTCCAAAGACGATGATAAGTGTTGTAAATAGTAACTGGATTAGAATCTATTTCAGAGGTAACTAGTATGTTATAACCCGCATACTTTAAATCTTCTTCTACTTTGTCAAAGTCTATCTCTGTTGCTATTCTTACTTTTTCTCCATCTATCGTTGTGGATTTTAACTTTACGTATTTACTAGAATCACCTAATTCTTCGCGAATAGCCTCTTTGAAAGTAAGTTTATTCTGTAGTTTTTCAACTTCTCTTTGTATCTCATGACGCTTTTTCTTTGCTAAAGAAGGGTTAAAAGTTACAATTCGTTTTTCCTTCACCTTAAACTTAGTTTCTTTTTCGTCGTTAAGATCTATCTTACACTTATATTCAAATTCGTCGTAGTCAACGACTTTTCCATTGCTAGTTAAAGATCTAGCGACCTTGTATCTATATAATAATTCACCTTTATTATTTCTAACTTCATACCATTTATTGAAGTCGTTATCTTCTTTAAGAACCCATTCTTTTTCAATATTTGATAGGCTTTTTCCATGCACTGACTTGGAAAATATATACCCATCATTAGATTCTATTACTGCTGCATATATATTTCTTGCACAGTTCAAACCTTTATCAGCTACTTGAATTACTCTACCTCTGACATTATTTCTGCTCTTCATATCTTCTATTCTTTTGCGAATATATGGCTTCTCAGATTGATTTCCAGGATAGAATTCAGTATCTAATGGAATCATATCAGCATCTAGAAGAAGAGCTTGTCCTAAAATAGGACAATGTCTTTCTTCTTTTGATGGACCATATTTCCTAAAATCATCTTGTTCATCGATTTCAAAGTAATAGTTTGTACAATCGAAAAAGACTTTGTTATAGTTTCTTTTCCATCTATGAGCTATTCCATGGTTTATAAGTTCTATAAACTTAGGATAATCTCTTCCTATAAAATTGATTCCATCTAGTATTTGATCATAAGAAAGCTGAGTAGCATTATAGATATTTGGAATGACTTTTTCAAATGAATGAAGTTTAGATCCTGGATTTAAGAACTGGGTATAAACAAGAGTTCTAACTAAATCGGACATCTTATACTTAGACTTAAAATTACTAGACATGATATTCATAACACGATCTAAATCAAGGTGGTCAAACATAGCTTTAACTAAGAAGTGACCAACATACTTACAAGGAGAAGAATCACCTATTTGTTTAGTTTGATTATCAACTAAAGAAGCGTTAAGCTTTTTGACTTCTTCTTGATAATAAGAAACAGGATCTTCAATACCTTTAGCTTGTAATTCAGAAACATAACCTAAAGCCTTGTAAGATAAAGTCTTTTTCTTCTTAGTGCTAGCATCGTAGAAATTGACATATATTTGTAGATATAAACCCTTCTTTGAAGGGGTAGATTTTTTCAAAAAGTAAACCATAAAAGCCTCCCAAAATTGTAAAACTACCTTAACTACCTATATTATACAACAACAAAAAAATACTTTCAATATTTTACTTATATATTTATATAAGTAACTTTTTAAAAGTATCAGAAAGACCTAAATAATGGGGTGTTAAATCCTAAAGACGGGATTTGTTTGACTACTTCATCTACTTTTGAGGTTTTAATATTACACATTGATTGAATAGCGATTGGATTATCTCCACCAATTTTAATTTTACCTATATTTACAACATATGTATCGTTTCTCATTTTAGATTTTCTCCTTTAA
>JAQXGN010000009.1 GCA_029006735.1 Caryophanales bacterium | reverse complement strand
CTTACGATATTTAACACACCAAATAATGTGAAAATATAAATCATAAACGTAGCCTCTTCCTTGTTTCATAAATATAAAATTGTATCTTCCTTTGTTTATATTATATCAAATTATATGACATATGCATAAGTATTTTTTTATATTTATATCTTTGATATAAAAGTGAGAAAATTCTAGGACATATGTATAAAAATTTTGAGAATAAAAAAAGAAACTCTAACTCTTGTATAAATACAAAAGACTGCGAGTTTCATTATTCAATCTAGTGGAAAAAATACATTCACAGGAATAGATTATGATAAAGATTTTGGCTTAAATTCTAACTTATTCCATGCTGGAGATAGCTTTTCTACTTCTACCCATTCTTCTTATTTTAAATATGGAAAACTAAATGATGGTTCATTATTTGAATATACAGTTAAAATTGGTGAATTAACTACAAAAGGAGTAACAATTACAATTACTAAATAACATAAGATAAAACGTTAATTTAATTAGATATGTGGTTAAAACAATCTATTTTATCTTTTGATAAATTCATTTCCTAAAGATAAGTTTATTTCTTCTATATCAATAAATGGTCGAGCGTAATCTAAGAATTCTTTTGTAACACCATTACCTTCTTCATTAATATAATTTCTTGGTAAATACTTAATACCATTAGCAACCTTCATCAAATCATCAATAACATAATCAACTTTATAAGGTGAAGAAGAAATTCTTTGAATTGTTACAACTCCACTTTTTCCTTCTAAAGCAAATTTAACAGCTTGTTCTCCTACTTCTATAGCTTCTTTAATATCAATAGAGGAAGAAATGTGAGAAGCACATCTTTGTATTAAAGATAATTCTACATTACGAGTATTAATGCCTAAATCTTTTTTAACTTGATCTGCAAGTAGTTTTGATATTGCACCTAATTGGACATGACCAAAAGAATCTAAGCTATTATCTGCAGATATATAATGACCATTTTTATCTTTTAGAGCCTCTGCAACAACAACGATAACTCTTCCTTTTTCTTTATAAATTCTTAAAACATCTCTATAGAATTTATCTTTATCAAAAGGAACTTCAGGAACATAAATTAAATCAGGGCCAAATCCGAATTCACAAGCTAAACTTGATGAAGCTGCTAGCCATCCAGTATCTCTTCCCATTGTTTCAATGATAGTTACTCTACCTTTTTTATAAGAATTAATATCAATTGATAATTCACTTAAGGTACGAGTGATGAATTTGACGCATGATCCATAACCAGGAGAATGATCCATATTTAATAAATCGTTATCAATAGTTTTTGGAATACCAATAACTATGCAATCATAATTTATTTTCTTGAAATATCTATTTAGTTTATCTGCAGTATCCATAGAATCATTTCCGCCATTAACAAATATATAACCGATATGATATTTTTTAACACATTCTAAGACTTGAATATAAACTTCTTCTTCAAATGAAGAAGGTAATAATAGACGAGCAGAACCAAGAATTGCACCAGGAAGTTTAATAATATCCTTGTAGTAGGAAGAAGGTTTATTAATCTCAACTAAATCTTGTTTTAGGATTCCTTCAAGACCATATTTAGAACCATATAACTTATTAATTTCTTCACTTTTTTCACAAGCTTTTATCACTCCATAAAATGACGAATTGATAACAGATGTTGGACCACCAGATTGAAAGTAAATAGCGTTTTTCATGTTCGCCCTCCCTATAAACTTAATCAAATGCTAAAGCAATTTAGTATTGTTTACAAGCACTTATGATTAAAATAAAAATATAATCGCTTTCATTGTTAATTAGAATTTTTAACGAGTAATAAAAATTACTATTAATAAAAAAAGTCAGTAATTTAAAGGCTCAGATTCAAATCAAACTGAATCTTATTTTACTGACTTTTGATTGAGAGTTTTTCGCTAATTACTTATTGTTTTTAGTTACGTGTGAAGCAATAGTAGCTTCTTTTACAGCATCTGCACCTACCATTGCGTCTTTTAATAATCCAGATAGATGCTCTAGATAATGTAGCGAGAGTAACAATTGTAGTTCCATGTTGATCATCATAGAAAATAGGAATATCAAGTTCTTCTTTTAATCTAGGTTGAACACTCTCATGACTAAAGTCACAAGATTCTAGGTTCAGCGAACACAGGACATAAATGCCTCTTACATATTCTCCCCTAGCGTAACTTTCGATAGTTCCTACCATAGTAATAATAATTTTATAAATTGAAAGATAATTTAGCGTGATTCCTTATATTAATTGCCGCGTTGATATCTCTATCAATATTTAGTCCACAACAAGGACAAATATATTTTTCACTTTCACCAACATCATGCCTTCTTTGACAG
>JAQXGN010000008.1 GCA_029006735.1 Caryophanales bacterium | reverse complement strand
TTATCTTTCAATTTATAAAATTATTATTACTACGGTAGGAACTATCGAAAGTTACGCTAGGGGAGAATATGTAAGAGGCATTTATGTCCTGTGTTCGCTGAACCTAGAATCTTGTGACTTTAGTCATGAGAGTGTTCAATACCTCAGAAATAAAAATATCTTCTACATTAATTGGTTTATCGATATTAGAAGAACTAGATTGACTGTCTTCACTAGTTGGCTTATCTAATGTAACTACACTAGTTTCTTTATCGCTAGTTGGATTTGATGTAACTACACTTGTAGGATTAGATGTAGAATCGGAAGTAGTACTAGTACTATCTAAAGAACTAGAATCGTTATTATTACATGATAGTATTAAGAATGCACAAGAGAATATTAATAGTGTTTTAATTAACTTTTTTAACATAAAATTTTACCTCTTTATTAGTATAGCACTATAAAAAATAATAACTATAGATTATGAGGAAATGACGATAAAATAATGTTTTTTATCTTTCTATTTAGTATAATTTTCTTTGTCGGAGGAAAAATATGCAAATTAATAATTATAAAGGTTTAAAAATAGGAAAAGAAAAAGCTGAACCTGTAACAAAAGAACAAGTAGAAATAGAGATTAAGAAATTACTTGAACGTGCGACTACTTTTAAAGAAAAAGAAGGGAAATCTAATAATGGAGATATCGTAAATATCGATTTTGAAGGATTTGTTGATGGAGTAAGTTTTGAAGGCTGAAAAGGTGAAAAATATGATCTTGAATTAGGATCAAATACATTCATCCCTGGTTTTGAAGATCAATTAGTTGGTTTTGCTAAAGGTGATGAAGTTGATGTAAATGTTACTTTCCCAGAAGCATATCCTGCAGAAAACTTAAAAGGAAAACCTGCTTTATTTAAATGTAAGGTCCATTTAGTTAAAGAAAAAGTGGTTCCAGAATTAAATGATGATTTTGCTAAACAATTTGGTTTAGAAAATGTCGAAGCATTAAGAAATCAAATTGAAAATTCAATGAATATGGAAAATACAGATAAAAAGATGGGTGAATATTTACAAAAAGTTTATGATTCAATTGTTTCAAGTTCTACAATCGATATTGAAGATGAAAAAATTGAAAATAGATTAAATGAGATGGTTGCTTATTATGATAAAGCTATGGGTCAATATGGAACTAATTTAGAAGGATACCTTCAAATGACTGGCTTAACTATGGAAGCATTTAAAGAACAAATTAAACTAGAAGCTGTTAAATCATTACAAATTGATGCAGTTACTGATGAAATCGCTAAAATTGAAAATTTACTTGCAAGTGAAGAAGAATTTGAAGAAGTTGCAAATAACTATGCAAGATATTATTCATTTAATGAAGAACAAACAAAGCAATTTAAAGAAACTAGAAAAGACGAATTATTAAAAGAAATTACTCGTCAAAAAGTTTCTCAATTCTTAGTATTAAATAATGATTAATTTTAAAGATGATTGGTTTTAACCAATCATTTTTTGAAAGGAATAAAAATATGTTAATTGATGATTTAAAAAGATATGTTCCATATAATGAACAAGAAAGAATCGATAAAGAAATAATAATTAACTTTTTAGAGAGAAACATAGATGCATATACTCGTGATAATATGATTGCTCATGTGACAGTTTCTAGTTTTGTAATAAATAAAAATAAAGATAAAATGATTATGGCATATCATAATATCTTTGATTCTTTTTCTTGGTTAGGTGGACATGTAGATGGTGAATTAGATTTAATCAAGGTAGCTAAAAAAGAATTAATGGAAGAATCAGGATTAACTAGTTTTTCTTTATTATCAGAAGATATATTTTCTTTAGAAGTATTAACAGTTAATGGGCATATCAAAAATAATCAATATGTTCCTAGTCATCTTCATTTAAATATCACATATTTATTTGAAGCAAATGAATTAGATGAATTGCATATAAAAGAAGATGAAAATAGTGAGATTAGATGGTTTACATTCGAAGAAGGATTAAAAGCAAGCAAAGAAAAATGGATGAAAGAAAGAATCTATTCTAAATTAATATCTAAAGTAAGAAAATTGTATTTTTAATTAATTTGTTTTTTCTTGCTTTTTATAATAAAAATAATAATTAAAATAATAAAACCTCCACCTAATAATAAGGCAGCGATATTAAATATTAATACTTCTTTGCTTTTATAAATTGCACTACCAATCAATGGAGCAAGGACATTACCTAAGGATAGAATTGATTGCATAACGCCAATTATTAGGCCATGGTTTTCTTTTTTACTAACTTTTGAGATATATGCTTGTTGAAGTGATAATGTAGATACCTTGCAGATTGTATATAATAAATGGAAAGAACAAATAAATGGAATGAATAATGATGTAGGACTATTAAAGGTAATTAGAGTAGTTGTTATCTGCATTAAAATAAATAATGGTAATACGAATTCGATTTTGATTTTATTTTCATTCTTAAATAAAGGAACTAATAAGAGATTACCTAAGCAACCAATAATACCTGTCAAAAAACAATATAAACCTAATTGACCAGCATTATATCCTAAATCAATAAAATATACATCGAAATATTTATTGATGTTTATTTGGCCCATGGCAATTAATAAAACACTGATTAAAAATACTGTATTTATTAATCCTAATTGGTTAATATTTTTTAATGACGATAGTTTATTTGTATTATTAACTTTTTCTTTCTTTTCTTTACCAAGGAAAATATAGCTTGCAATAGCAGTGAATAAACATAATGATGCTTGAAAGATAAATACTTGTTGGAAACTCATTTGGAAATATGAATATAAAGCACCACCTAAATAGTATCCCAATGATTCACCTAAAAATTTAAAACTGATTAGAAATGATAAACCTTTAACGCGTTTATCTAAACTAAGATTGTCAATCGCAAAAGTAATAAATAAAGTTACAGGAGCACTTGCAAAAAAGCCACCTAAAATTCTAAATAATAAAATGAGAATTGGCCATTGATTAATAAAGCCGAAGCATAATTGAAAAACACCATATCCAATTGTTCCAATACATAGTAATAATTTACGACCTATTTTATCTGATAAATAACCCCAGAATATCGCTCCAACAACTTGTCCTAAACTCATTAATGAAAAAAAGAATCCAAAATAAGATGTTGGTAAAGCAAGACTATGAACATAATCAGTAGTAATAGGATGAATGATATTACTTGCAATTGCCCATAGCATATAAAGGATAAAGATAAGTGGAAAATAAGTCTTTTTCATTTTATACCTCTCGATGTTATGTATTATATCTTATAATTAATGCTATTGTAATATTATAAGTGATTTTTGCTTATTTTTGAGGGAATAGGATTATTTACCATAGATTTATATAGAGAAAAATGTGAATATATATTATACTTTCAATGGTGATTGATGAATGAAAGTTAGTTCGATTGGTGAAGCAATAAAAAGAATGCCTCAATATCTATATGACCAAATAATGGAACAATATGATCATAATGTTGTTGATCGTATTATTAAAGGCTATATGGAGAAAAGAGTGACGTCTTTACGTGTTAATAATTTAAAAAAGAACCAAATACAAATTATTAATGAATTAAAAGAAGAAGGAATAAAAATAGATCGAGTAAGTTTTAGTGATGATGTTCTTATAATAAAAAATGCCAATTTAAAAACTTTACAATCATTAAAAATGTATGATGAAGGAAGTATTTATCTACAAAGTTTATCATCATGTTTACCACCAATAATTTTAAATCCTAAAAAGAATGTTTCTATTTTGGATATGGCAGCGGCTCCTGGAGGGAAAACAACTGAACTTGCTTCTTTAACAAATAATGAATCATCTATATTAGCTTGTGAGGTAAATCAGATTAGATGTGAACGATTAAAGTATAATGTAGCTAAACAAGGGGCAACATCTGTTGAAGTTAGAAATATTGATTCACGTAAATTAGAAGATGGATTATCTTTTGATTACATTTTGTTGGATGCACCTTGTTCAGGAACAGGAACAATTGATTTAAATGATAAGCAAACATATGTTTCTTTTTCTCCTCGATTAGTTGAAAAAAGTTCTAGAACACAGCTAGTTTTACTCAAAAAAGCTCTTCATTTATTGAAAGATGGTGGAACGATGGTATATTCAACTTGTTCAATATTAAAGCAAGAGAATGAAGATATAATATTAGAAGCATTGAAAGAATTTCCTAATGTATCTATTGTTCCAATAATGTTTAAAGGTATGGAATTATTGCCTACTTTACCAACCAAAATTAAAGGTGCGTTAACAGTAATGCCGTCTATATTATACGAAGGATTCTTTATTTGTAAGTTAAAAAAGAAGGGAAGTAAATAAATATGAAAAAAAGTAGTTTTGTATTAGTTACTGCATTGATATTATCTTTATCAACTGCATGTGATTTTATTCGAATAGATATTGGAAGTAATAATGGAAATCAATCATCTAATAATACTTCTACTAGTGATAATATTACTTCGAATGATATAAATAGTGAATTATCAAGTGGAGTCACTTCAAATTCTTTATCACATTCAAGTGGAAATTCCACTTCAATAGATAATGTCACATTAGATATTATTTCAATTAATGATTTACATGGTTATGCTTATGAAAGTTCAAATAATTCAAATATTAATTTAGCAACTACTGCTTATTATGTTGACTCGATTAGAAATAAATATGATTATGATAATGTTTTATTAGTTGCGAATGGCGATATGTTCCAAGGAACTGCTTTTTCTAATTTAAGTTATGGAAAATCAGTTATTAATGCGATGAATGAGATGAATTTTGATTTCATGGGAATTGGTAATCATGAATTTGATTGGGGATTAGATAAAGTATTAAATTATTTTGATAATGATGAATCTAATGGAGAAGCTAATTTTCCTTTAATAAATGGCAATATTCGTTATACTAAGGATAATACTCGTGTTGGTGAAGAATCTTTATCTGATCGAATTGAACCATATACAATTATTGAAAAAGCAGGTATTAATGTCGGCATTTTAAGCTATATTGGTCCATTAAAGAATGATATTAATCAAAATAAGATGAAAGATTATTATATTGATTTAACTAATACAAATGATCAAACATTCTATGCAAAGGTTAAAAGTGATGCATTAGCTTTAAAAGAATTAGGAGCAGATATTATCGTATTAAATGCCCATAATGGTAGTTCAGAAGGAGTAGAGTACGATCAATTAAATAATAATGTTGCACTATTAAAAGATTCTTCAGGTAATTACTTGATTGACGCAGTTATTAATGGGCATACTCATTCGGCTCAATCAGGTGCGATTACTCGAGAAAATGGCTTAAAATTACCAATTGTTCAAGGCGGATCTTATGGAAATGCAATAGGGAAAATATCTTTTGCTATCGATGCAAAAACTAAAAAAATTACTTCGATTAAAGAATTGAATTATTATTATGTTAGAGATTTAATTTTTTCAACTAATAATAAAAATCAAGCAGTACAAAATGTATTAGATAGTGAATATAAATTAATTGAAAAAGAATTAAAAGAAGTATTTACATATAATAAATCTTCAGCATCAAGAAACCAAGTTGGATCATGGTGTGTTAATGTAATGAAAAAATATGCAGATGCAGATATTGCTTTAATTAATACGGGTGGTATTCGTTCTACATTGCCTTCTGGAAATATTACAATTTCTGAATTATATCAAGTAAATCCTTTTGATAATAACTTGGAATATGTCAGTGTACTAGGAAAAAATATTAAGGATTTCTATGAAAAACAAGGATCATATTACTATTTCGATGAAGATTTTAATGTTTCTAAAATAAATGATAATCAGTATTATAAATTAATTACTATTGATTATGTATTCTATAGTGTATACTTTAAAAACTCTTTTACATCATTTACTCAAGAAAAAGAGGAAGAATCATTGTGCGCTAGAGACTTATTAAAATTAGATCTAATCGCAAAAGAGAGTAATGTATTAGATCTTTCTACTTCAAGAGAAGCTTCTTTAGCAACTAATGGTTGGTGTAAATAATTAATTATTCTATTAAGTATTAAAAAAAGAGCAGTCCATCATGGATTGCTCTTTTAAGATTATAACATCTTGTTGTAGTATTCGACGATTTGTGCTTCATCGATGTCTTTAGCTAATTCGTTACGTTCTGGAAGTCTAACGTATTTACCTTCTTTTGTTTCTTTGTTGATTTCAACATAAGGAACAACTAATGTTAATGATTCTAAAGATTCTGCAACTACTTTTAAGTTTTTGCTTGTTTCTTTTAATGCGATAACATCACCTGGTTTACATTCATATGATGGGATGTCGACTTTCTTACCATTAACTAAAACGTGACCGTGATTGACTAATTGTCTTGCTGCTCTTCTTGTTCTACCAAAACCAAGTCTGTAGACTAAGTTGTCTAATCTTGATTCTAATAATTGCATGAATTCGACACCTGTGACAACGCCTTTTTTAGCTTTAGCAACCTTGAATAAATTAGCGAATTGTTTTTCATTAACACCATAAGTAAATCTTAACTTTTGTTTTTCTGTTAATTGTCTACCATATTCGGATAATTTCTTAGGTCTTGCATCTTTCTTTTTACCTGGTCCATAAGGTCTTCTTGCTAATTCTTTACCTGTTTCTAAAGTAGAGTAATTTAATCTACGACCTAATTTCCATGATGGTCCTGTGTATCTTGACATAGTGATTTCTCCTTTCCTTTGTATTGCTAGTACAAACGCTAGGGTATAGATTCCATTTTCCTCTGGGTGAAGTCTATTCGCTAATATTTAGCTTAGCTACTATATATTTTAGAAATCATCAGCAGGCTGTATCTATATGCTAATTGCACATGCGTAAATATATTATTATATTTGTTTATTTAATGTCAAACATTTTTTTATTTTTTCACTAATTTATTGCTTTATTTTCTTATCTAATAAAAACATAGTTCATTTTCAGTAGAATACTAGTAATCTTTGGCATTTTTTTATCATAAATAAATTAATGTTTAATTTATCTTTAGTTTTAATTTTTATTTAAAATAATATAATTATTTTGTATAATTGGAATTGAGGTGATGGATATGTTATTAGTAAACGGAGCAAGTTTATTTAAAAATCCACTTTTTGTCATTGGTTTAATCCTTGGATTAATCTTACTTGTAGTAGTTAGTGTTTTAGTTTATATCTTTATTATCAAAAGAAAGCAAGAGATGAAAGCTGCACGTGATTTAGAAAAGAAATATCGTTATTTACATGGTATTTTAACCGAAGATATTGAACAATATGTTGATCGTATTTTAAAGATTTCAGAACAAAATATAGAATACGTATCTTTATATCAACAATATTATGATACATATAATGAAATATTAAAGAACAATGATCGTAATTCTTATATGGTTGTTTCTGGGTTAATAAATACTATTAATGATAAGAAAACTCATAATAAGAATTTAATTGATTCAACGAAAAAAGTAGTCAATGAATTTGAAGAAAAAGTATTAGAATTATTTGATGATTTAACTGCTCTTTTATCTAAAGATGAAGAATTTAGACAAAATGAAGTTTCTTTACAAAGAAAGTTCCGTATTTTAAAGGAAACTTATTCAAATCATGAGACAGAATTAAAAGTGATGGAGAATTCATTTAATAAAGTATTTAAACGTATTGAAAAAATCTTTATTGAATGTGAGGAATTAACTTCATCAGCTAGATATGATGAAGCAAGTGAAAAGTTACCAACAATTGAAAAAGTATTAAATGCACTAGAGGAAGCGTTTGATAAATTACCAAATTATTGTGTAAGAATTAATACAACTATCCCTAAGAAGATGGATGAAATTGCCGATAAATACCATGAATTGGAAGGAAAAGAATATCCTCTTCATCATTTAAAAGTTATGTCAAGATTAGAAAATTATAAATTGAAACTTGATGATATTTTTAAAAGATTAGAAACGTTTAATTTAAAAAACATTAATAATGAATTAGATGAGATTGATAATGATATTATGTCGATCTTTAAAGCATTTGATGATGAAGAATCTGCAAAAGAATTCTTCGATGCAAATTGCGATGCAGTTTATAACGCTACTTACGATATTGAGAAACATTTTATGCGTATTAAACGATCTCTTCCATATTATAAAGAAGTATATTTAATCAAAGATAAATATCTTGATAAAGTTGATGAACTTCAAAGAGATATTGATAATATTCAAACTATTAAACGTGATCTTGATAATTACATTCATTCTTCAACAAAACAACCATATACAATCATTGTTTCAAAGATTGCTGATATGGAAAAAGAAATGACAAGAATTAATGAAATCATTAAAGATTACAATAATTATTTAGTATCTTTAAAATCAGATAGTGAAAATGCATATCGTACTATTTGTGATTATTATTTAAAATTAAAAGAAGCTGAATATCAATTAAGAGAAATGGCAGTCCCTCAATATAGTGATCGATTAAGAGTAAACTTTGATCGAGCATATTCCTATTTAGAACAAATTGGTGAATCAATTAAAGCAAAACCAATTGATGTTGGAACTGCAAATGACATTTTAGAATCAGCGCGAGAATTAATTGATGATATGCTAAAAGATGTTCAAGAACAAATTGGACAAATGAAATATGCGGAAACATCAATTGTATATGCAAATCAATATAGACAAGGATTCTTAGATTGTAAATATGCATTAAATAATGCAGGAGCATCTTTCTTTGAAGGAGATTTCACACGTACTATTGATGAAACAGTATCCATTTTAAGAAAAATGAGACCAGATAATTAATAGATTATTGCGATACTAGGCTTATTGAATAAGCCTTTTATCTTGTTGGACATAAATATGAGTAAGGAGGAGAAAAATGATTTATTTTGATAATGCTGCTACTACACCAATTGATAAATCTGTATTAGCAAGCTTTAATGATTTAGTGAATAAATATTTTGCTAATCCTTCTTCATCACATAAACTTGGATTAGAGACGACAAAAATAGAAGAAATGGCAAGAAATCAGATTGCTAGATTAATGTCTTGTCTTCCTGAAGAAGTGATTTTTACTTCTGGGGCTACAGAATCTAATAATCTTGCGATTAAAGGCGTGGCTTTTAAATATCAAAATCGTGGTAAACATATTATTACTTCTACGATTGAACATCCTAGCGTATATAATGCATTTAAATGTTTAGAGAACGATTTTGGCTTTCAAGTAAGTTATATTCCAGTTGATTCAAATGGTGTAATTGAATTAGATGTATTAAAAAAATCAATTAGGGAAGATACGATTTTAGTATCCATTATGAGTGTTAATAATGAAGTTGGTTCAATAAACAATATTGAAGAGATTGCTTCTATTTTAAAAGATTATCCAAAAATAATGTTTCATACTGATGCAACTCAAGCAATTGGTAAGATTGATATCAACTATTCTAAGGTCGATTTAATATCAATGTCTGCTCATAAACTTCATGGATTTAAAGGTTCTGGATTGTTAATAAAAAGAAAAAGAGTTGATTTAATGCCTTTATCTAGTGGAGGTGGACAAGAATTTGGCTATCGTTCAGGAACTAATAACTTTCCTTATGAAGTTAGTTTAGCAAAAACTCTTCGTCTTGCTCTCGAATCACAAAAAGATAACTATATTCATGTAAAAAAACTATATGATAGAACAAGAACTTTACTTGCTCAAATAGATGGAATTACTTTTAATTCACCTATTGATAGTTCACCATATATCCTTAATTTCTGTACAAAAAAGAAAGCAAGTGTTGTACAAGAAGCTTTATCATTAAGAGGAATATTTGTTTCTACTAAGTCTGCTTGCTCTAGCAAAAAGAATGCTTATTCTAGTGTGATAGCTAGTATGGGAAAATCAACATTTGAAGCAAGTAATTCAATAAGAATTTCATTTGCTAGAGAAAACACAATAGAAGAAGTTGAGGAATTTGCAAAAAACTTAAAAGAAGTATTACAACTCATTAAATAAAGGAGAATAAAGATGTACGAAAAAGATTATAAAAAAGAATACAAATTAGCAATTAAGAAAATTAAAGAATTTAATAGAATTGTTGTATTTCGTCACCAAAGACCAGATGGAGATGCATTTGGATCTCAAATGGGGATGGTTACATGGTTAAAAGATAATTTTCCAAATAAGGAAGTCCATTTTGTCGGAGAAAATTCGATTACTTATACTGATGTAATGTATCCAGTAATGGAAACATTAGATGATTCATTTTTCGATCAAGATTTTTTAGCGATTGTTTGTGATACAGGAGATACAAAAAGAATTGATAATGAGAATTGGAAAAAGGCAAAATATGTAATTAAGTTTGACCATCATCCTGCAGTTGAACTATATGGAAATATCAATATTATTGAAAATGAAATATCTTCTTGCTGTGAATTAATAACTGATTTTATGCTTTTCTTTAAAAAGAAATATCCTATTTCAAAATTAGCAGCAATGTATCTTTTCTCAGGACTAGCAACTGATACAGGCCGTTTCCAATTTTCTAGTGTTACTCCATATACATATCAAATTGCATCATATTTAACATCTAAAGGAATTGTTCCGATATATGATATTTATCAAAAAATCTACTTGAAAGATGTTTCAAGTTTAGTATTTCAAAAGTTTGTCTTAAATCATATGGTATTTCTCGAAAAAGGGATTGCTTATTATATTTTAAAAGATGAAGACTTAAAAGAAATTGGTATAACTGATGAAAGAGGAAAAGAACATCTATCATTAATGAGTAATATTAAAGGTATCCACATTTGGATGTGTATTACTGAAATTAAGGAAAAAGGAGAATGGAGAGTATCTATTCGTTCTTCTAGATTAGATATTTCTGGAGTAGCAAGTAAATATCATGGTGGAGGTCATATGCAAGCAAGTGGGGCAACATTATATGATTTTGAAAAAGAGTTCCCATTGTTAGTCAGTGATTTAGAGGCATTAATAAAATAAATATGAATATAGTAAAGTATTTAGATAAATTACCTTCTTTAGAAGGAAAGACAATAATTATCACAGGTGCAAATTCAGGTATTGGTTTACAAGCTTGTTTTCATCTTGCTTATAAAAAAGCAAATATAATTATGGCTTGTCGTAATTTACAAAAGGCTTTACTTGCAAAAAAACAAATATTAAGTATGTATAAAGATGCGAATATTCAAATAATTGAATATGATCAATCATCTTTTACTAAAATAGAAAAATTTGTTCTTGAAGTTAATAAATTAGTACCTCATATTGATGCATTAGTATGTAATGCAGGAGTATATTATCCAAAGAAAAATTATCGTACTGTTGATGATTTTGAATTAACATTTGGAACAAATTATATCGGTGTGTATTATTTATTGTCTTTACTAAACAGAAGATTAGATAATGATCATTCTCGAGTAATTTGTATTGGTTCAGTCGCGGCACTTAGTGCAAAGAAAAAATGCTTATTAAAAGATAATGAAAAATTATCTAGAGACCAGATTTATGGTTATTCTAAATATTGCTTATGTCGATTAGTCAATGAATTAGCAAAACAAAATAGTAATATTACATATCGAATTGTTCATCCAGGTATTACTTCGACAAATATTATTTCTTCAGAACAAACTGGTCTTCCTTCTTGGTATTCTAAATTAGGGCATCAAGCTTTAACATTATTTACTCATTCTAGTAAAAAAGCTAGCTTAGTTATTCTTAAAGGAATCACTAGTGATAATGAAGAAAAACCATATATTGGACCAAGAGGAATCTTTTCTATCTCTGGATTCCCAAAAGAAAAGAAGTATCCTAGATACGTAAAAAAGACAATTATTAAAGAAACAATAGAATTTATAGAAAGTAGGGTAAAATAGAATGTTAGATGTTGCGAATGTATCAATGCAATTTGGAGGAAGAGTCCTCTTTAAAGATGTTAATCTTCAATTTCAAAAAGGCAATTGCTATGGAATTATTGGAGCAAATGGCGCAGGTAAATCCACATTTTTAAAAATTATTTCTGGTGAATTAGAACCAACTAGTGGTTCAGTTACTTTGACTGAACATGAAAGAATGTCGATTTTAAAACAAAACCAAAATGCATATGATGAGTTTACTCTTGTCGATTGTGTTATGCAAGGACACCCTCGATTAATTGAGATTATGAAAGAAAAAGATGAATTATATGCTAAACTAGATTTTACTGAAGAAGATGGTATTAAAGCAGCAGAACTTGAGAATGAATTTGCTGAATTAGATGGATGGGAAGCAGATGCAAATGCGAGAAATTTTTTAAATTCATTAGGTATTAGTGAAGATAAACATGATTTACTTATGGGTGATATCGATGCTAAAGATAAAGTAAAAGTTCTTCTTGCTCAAGCTCTTTTTGGAAACCCAGATATTTTATTATTAGATGAACCTACTAATAACCTAGATGCTTTAGCAACTACATGGTTAGAAAACTTTTTATATTCATTTGAAAATACAGTAATTATTGTTTCTCATGATCGTCACTTTTTAAATAAGGTCTGTACTCGTATTTGTGATGTCGATTATGGAAAGATTAATCTTTATGTTGGTAATTATGAATTTTGGTATGAATCAAATATTTTGCTTCAAAAACAAATGCGAGATTCAAATTTGAAAAAAGAACAACGTATTAAAGAATTACAAGACTTTATCGCAAGATTTTCGGCAAATGCAAGTAAAAGTAAACAAGCTACATCAAGAAAAAAAGAATTAGAAAAGATTAATTTAGAAGAAATCGTGCCTTCAAGTAGAGTATATCCTTTCATCGATTTTAAATATGAAAGAGATATTGGTAATGATGTTTTAGAAGTTAATGATTTGACAAAGAACGGTTTATTCCATGATTTATCATTTACTTTAAGAAAAGGTGATAAAGTCGCGTTTATCGCTAAAAATAGCCTTGTTTTAACTTCATTATTTAATATTTTATCAAAAGTAGAAGAACAAGATAAAGGAACGTTTAAATATGGTATTACTATTACTAGTAGTTATTTGCCAAGCGATAATTCTTCTTATTTTACAAGTAATGATGTCAATTTAGTTGAATGGTTAAGACCATATTCAAAAGATCAAAATGAATCTTATATTCGCGGATGGTTAGGAAGAATGTTATTCTCTAATGAAGAAGCTTTAAAAATGGTAAATGTTCTTTCTGGCGGAGAAAAGGTTAGATGTATGTTAGCTAAAACGATGTTAACTGCAGGTAATTTAATTATTATGGATGATCCAACTAATCATTTAGATCTAGAATCAATTACCGCTTTAAATAAAGGTATGATTAATTATAAAGGCGTATTATTATTTACTTCTCATGACCATGAGTTAATTAATACTGTCGCGAATCGTATAATTTATATTGATGGAACTAAAGTATTTGATAAATATTGTACTTATGATGAATTCTTAGAATTATATCAAAAAGAATTATAGTATTCCTTCTTTCATATATTTTTATATGAATGAAGAAACAATAGAAAAAATTAAAGAATTAAAAACCCAACTAATATTTCTTTTTGTTCTTCTAATTGCACTTTTACTAAGTGTAATTATCACTAATGATTTGATATTTGTTGCGAAAGGGAAAGACTATGATGGTTCGATAAATAGAAGTATTAAAAAGAAAGCAGTTTTATCTGCACTATTAACCTTATTAGTATCAGGTTATTTCTTGTATTTAGCTTATAAAACATATATTCAAAAGAGAACAAAAAGCAATGAAATATTTCTTATTATTGGTATTTTAGTTCTTATCGCTGCAATTTTAAGATATTATAACTTAACTCAACCAGAAACAATTATTACTGGAGCAGACGATGTTGTTTTATAAAAATATATATTTATATAATTGTACAAAATAGAATTATAAGTAATTTAGTAATGGATGGAGTAAGTATGAAGTCAATCGTTGTAGATGCAAATGTATATCCTAATAAAAACGCTCCTTTATATGAAATGGAGAATCTTTTGATGACGCTTGATATTACGATTGATTTTATTTGTAGCCAAAATATGAATAAGATTAATTCTTCTTTTTATATTGGTAGAGGTTTACTAGAAGAATTAAGACAATATGTAAAAGAAAATGATATCGATGTTGTTGTTTTTAATAATGATTTATCACCATTACAAATCCAGTCATTACAAGAATATATCGATGTTCCTATTTTTGATCGATCAATGATTATACTAAAAATTTTTGAGATGAGAGCATATTCTAAAGAAGCAAAATTACAAGTTGAAGTAGCCTATTTAAAATATATGGCATCTAGATTAATAGAAAAAGATATGAACTATTCACAAGTTACTTCTGGAGGGGCTAAAGGGTTAACTAATCGAGGCGCAGGTGAAAAAGCAATTGATATTAAGCGATATTTAATAAAAAGACGTATTAAAGAAAAAGAAGAAGAATTAAAAAAGGTTGTTCAAGTAAGAAAAAATCAACGTAAAGGACGACTCTCTTATTTACCAGTAGTCGCGATTGTTGGTTATACTAATGCAGGAAAATCAACATTAATGAATAATTTTATTCGTTTATCAAAAAATGATAAAAAAGATGAGATTTTAGAAGAAAACAGACTATTTGCCACACTTTCAACATCAACTAGATTAATAAAAACAGATCGTTGTTATCCGTTTTTATTAACTGATACTGTTGGTTTTATTTCTGATTTACCTACATCATTAATAAAAGCATTTAGATCAACTCTTGAAGAAATTAAAGAAGCAGATTTACTGATTCAAGTAGTTGATATTTCATCCTTAAATTATCTGCAAGAGATGCAAGTAACAAAAGAAACACTAGAACAGATTGGTGTTGCAAATAAAAATATTATTTATTTATATAATAAATATGATAATGCAACTTTAAATAATTTACCTTTTGTGAATGAAAACGAATTGATTGTTTCTTTAAAAGATGATTCATATATGGAACAAATTATTGATTTAATTAGTGCAAATATCGCATCAGAATTAATTGAAGTCAATTTATTTATCCCATATGAAAACTCTAATGATTTTTATACAATAAAAAATGAACATTACGTTAAGGAAGTTCTTCAAGAAGAGAAGGGTTATTCTTGTATCGTAGTAATTCCGAAAGTAATGTTCAATAAATATGCTTGTTATTTTGGTTCATCTAATAAATAAGAGTAGTTTTTAAAGTTTTTCTTTACTAAAGTTGATAATTCGTCTAATCCAATCATATTTTTTAATTCTTTAGCGAATTCATCAACTTTTTTTGATGCTCCTTTATAAAATTCGACTTGATATTTTTCTTTTAGTTCTTGGAAGTATTGTAAAAATGCGTAACGTGCGATCATACTTGAAACTGCAACGCTAGGATAATATGATTCACCTTTTGTTTCAAATTCAACGTTATTGATTAAAGGATTATATTTTCCTTCTAAATAAGAGTAATAGTTGGAAATAGAACAGAATTGATCAATGTAAATTGGAACGTTTTTATTTGGTATTTTGGCTAATACATTTTGTAATGCTTCATTATGTAAAATGGCTTTTATTGCATTCATTGAGTAACCTTTATCAATCATTTCATTATATTTTAAAGGGGAACATTGTAATTTAGAATAAATAACTTTATCAATAATCAAAGGAACAGTATTCATGATTTTTTGATCTGATATTTTTTTTGAATCATCGACACCAATTTCTTTTAAGTAATTAATTATATCTGTAGATACAAAACTTGCGACTACAATTATTGGGCCAAAGAAATCACCAGTTCCAACTTCATCTGAACCAATTTGATCATAGAGATATTTCCATGATGTTTTTACTTTTTCTTGAGTAAGATTTATTGTTGCTTCTTCATCCCAAATATGAGCCTCATCTAATGCTTTTTCTCCCATAAATACGACTTTTAATCCTTTGGAAGATTGATATACTTTAATTATGACATCATCAATAGTTTTCGCAGAAAAAACCACATATTCACCTTTATCTAAAGTGACATTGTTACTATAAAAATCTTTAATTTTATCAAATGTATCTTCATTAATCTTTAAAGTGACTGAATGTGCCATAAATATTTTCCTTTTTATTTACTATATCATATATTTAATTTTTGACCAATAAAAACACTTTTTTATCGAATAATTTTCCTTAAGTGACAAAGTAAATTCAGTTATAAAGTAAGAAAAGAAAAATGACAGATTAAAATCCGAAAAAACGAAGGAAATTAGTCTGTCATTTTAATTTTTTTAATAAAAGATTTTAAAATAACTGAATTTGGTGTAATATAATAATCGATAGATAAGAAG
>JAQXGN010000007.1 GCA_029006735.1 Caryophanales bacterium | reverse complement strand
TAATTTGATTAATAATGTTTATTTAAGGGATATTGTTGATAGAAATAATTTAAAAAATGATACAAAAGTATTAGGCGAATTATTGGATATATTATCTTCTTCTATAGGTTCACTAACAAATCCACCAAAACTTGAAAAAACATATAATTCTCGAGGGCATATCAACATAAACAGAATAACAATATCTAAATATTTAGATGCATTTGTTGATTCGTTTTTAATAAGTAAAGTACAACGATACGATATTAAAGGAAAGGCATATATCGATTCGCCTTTTAAATATTATTTTGAAGATATTGGTTTAAGAAATGCCAGAATTAATTTTAGGCAAAACGAGCCGACACATACAATGGAGAATATAATATATAATGAACTGATTATACGTGGTTATTCTGTTGATATCGGGATAGTAGAAGTAAATTATAAAGATGAAAATAATAAAAGTTATCGCAAGCAGTATGAAGTCGACTTTGTTTGCTATAAAGGAAACTCTAAATATTATATTCAATCTGCTTATGCTATTACCGATAAGGAAAAAGTTAATCAGGAAACGAGAGGATTATTAAAAATTAATGATTCATTTAAGAAAATAGTTATCTTAAAAGATTGTTATGTTCCTTGGTATGATGAAAATGGTATTTACTATATCGGATTAGAGCAGTTTTTATTAGATCCTAATTCATTAGAAAAATGATGTTTGCTTTGCTTTATGAAACAAAAAATATTTCATTTATATAAAAAATGTTTTGTTATTATCAATGAATTAGAAAGCACATCTATAAAAAGCCTCAATCATTCATCTGACTGAAGCTCAAATTGCTACCTTAATTTCTTTACAATTTCTTAGAATAAAGATTACGAATCCATCATGATTTGCTACCATCTTTTGAATCACCTTATTAACTAACGATTCATCAAATTGAAGTGGTAATTCTTTGGTCTTCTTAAGTGTTTCTAGGAAAGAAGTAATAGCGATGTATTTTGTTTTTCTCATTTCATTTTCTTCTATAAGAGTATTGTATCTACTTTCAGCATCATCATAGCAACATCCAAAGAAAAAATGGACGAATTGATAAACGAATATGGGATTGAGATTAAATCTAAGGCTTTTTTCACATTAAATTATCGTTTTTAAAAAAACTTTTTGATTTCATCATTATCAAAAATAAAGTAAAACCTCAACCTTGAGACATTAACTCTTGGATGAGGTTTTACTTTACCTTCGCTTATAGCACAGTCCATGTAGTTAAATATTTTAGAAAGTATAATTATTTTTAAAGTATTTTTTCCATTCCGATTTTTTGCTCATGCAAACCTATTTTTCGATAGAAAGATAATGCTTCTTTATTATCTACCCAAACATTTAATGTAATATTATAACAATTGATTGATTTTGCATAATCAAAGACAAATTCTACTAATTCTTTTCCAATATGTTTTCTTCTATACTCTTTATCAACACATAAGTCATCAATATATAATGTTTTAATATTTTGTAATACAGAAGATTCTATATTATTTAAAACAATACAAAAAGCGTAACCAATAACTTGATTATTTCTTTCATATACAAAAATAGGAGTATTTATATTTTCTATTATCTTTACTAATTCATCATCTGTGTATTTTTTCTTTCCTTCTTTAAATAAGTCAGGACGAACATTATGATGAATGGCTTCTACTTGATATAAAAGATTATTTAGGTATATGATATCTTCTTTTTTTGCTAATCTAATATTTTTATTCATTATCGACGCCTCTATTTTAGATTATATCTAAAAATAATAAAAAAGCACATTATTTTTGTGTTTTATAGAAGATTCTACTCCTAGTAGAGAAATGAAATTATTAGTAGAAATGTATTTTTAATATGTGGAATAACATATTTCATCTGTAGGTAGAAAATATAATAGTTGTTTTTTATGATTCATTTATAAATATTGGAGGAAGTATTTATGGAAGGAAATATTATTGATTTAAAAATACAAATTCGAAATCTAAAAAAAGAATATCAAAAAAACAAAGAAGAAATTAAAGAAAAATCAATAAAAGATTTAGAGGATATTAAGTATAAATATAAAGAAGAAAAAATGAATTTGATGAATCCATTACAAGAAGAAAAGAACCATATAAGAATGGAAAAAAGAAGAATTAATAGAATAAAAAATGATCCTCCAAGAAGATCGTTATTAGAAGAGATAGGAAGCTCTATTACTCATGGGATAGGAGCGTTAATAGGACTGTTATTAACAGTTTTATTGCTTTTAAAAAGCAATGATCCTTATAGAATAGGAGCAAGTTTAATATATGGATTATGTTTTTTCTTTCAAATGTTATTTTCTTGTTTATATCATGCGTTTAAAAGAGGAAGTGTTGTAAAAAGAATTTTCAGAAGGTTTGATTATTCTTCTATTTATCTTCAAATAGGTGGGACATTTGCACCTTTATATTTAGTTTATATGCAGGAAAAAATGTGGGGATATCAAGTTAGTTTAATATTTCTTATTGTTCAATGGGCATTAATTATTTTAGGTATTACAATGGTTGGAGTATTTGGCCCGGGTAGAAATAGATGGCTTCATTTTACTTTATATTTCTGTATTGGATGGAGTGGTCTTATTTTTCTTCCTACGATGATTAAAAATGATCTAAATCTTTTCTTTTGGATTTTATCGGGAGGAATTGCTTATACTTTAGGAATGATTCCATTCGCCTTATTAAAAGGGAAAAAGTGCGCACATTTTATTTGGCATTTCTTTGTTTTACTAGGGGCAATACTTCAAGCAATAGGGTTATTTATTTACATTTTTTAAATTATTTTTCGAATTATTCTTGGACTTAATAACGCTAGAATTTGATACTTTGATTCTTTATATCTTTTTTCTAAATAGTCTAAATTTAGGTGTGGACCAATAATTTCAATTGAGTTAGAAATAGGCTTATTTTTTGAGAAGAACATCATATGATCCATACAAGTTGAACCAATTTGAAATATGTAGTTTTCATCGATAAATCCAATTGTTTTTCTTTGTTTTATCCATCCATCAGCATATCCTAAAGGTATGGTAATAATATATCCATTTTCTTTCGTTTTATTTAGATGATTATATCCAACAGATTCTCCCTTATATACTTTTCTTACTCGATAAATTGGAACGTTTAGGATAATTGAATCTTTTAATAATTCCATTCCTATACGTATGTATTTTGATTCTACAAATTGATTAATAAAACGCGATGAATCTAGATGAAAAGGAACATTATTAAAGATGGTTAATGCTTTTTTAAAATTGTTTTTTTGAGAAATATATGTTTGTCTATCTGCGATATGAGAATATATAGAACTTAATATCAATTTTGAATTTTGTAATTGGCTCTTAATATAGTCAAGATGATTAATATCTATTCCTAATCTATTTAATCCTGTTTCAATCTTTAAAGCAATTTTAAGTGAGAAAGAAATATTTTTTAATGAATTAAAATGATCTAGAGAAATACAATTTAATGTTAAATCATATTTATAATATTTATCTAAATCATCGCATTTTTCTAAGATTAGTATCTCTTTTTTACACTTCATTTTCCGCAATAAAATCCCTTCTTTTATTGTCGCGACTACATAAAAAAAGATGTCAAATTTTTTTATTATCTGATAAACCTTGTTAATTCCTAATCCATAAGCATTGGATTTAATCACTGCAATTACATTTTTATTTGTTTTTGATTTAACATTATAATAATTAGCAATAATATTCTTTTTATCTATTAATATTTGACATCGCATTTTTTATCACATAAAAACATATGTTTTCTTTTGAAAAAATATGAAAAAAAAGAATCTTAAATGATTCTTTCTTTACTATTTATTGATCAAATCTAATTCTGTAAGTAATTTGATATATTTAACACCGACTTCTTCTTCGTTTTTTCCTTCTATTGTTACTTTAAATTCTTGACCGGATCTAATAATTAAAGACATCATATTCATGATGGATTTTAAATCTGCTGTTTCATCTTGGCAATAAAGTGTTAGAGTGCAAGAGCTTGCTCTATTAGCTTCTGCGACTAATTCTGCACAAATACGGGATGTTAAACCTAATGGATTATTTACTTTACAAGAAATTTCAACCATAATCCAGCCTCCTTCTTGACATTACTATTTTATTAATAAAATAAAAAATTATCAACAAATATTTTATTATTTCGATGCTATAGAGCATAAGATGTTATTTATTCAGCATAAATTGATTGAAATTATGATGATAACTAATTCTTAGTTAAAAATTAAGATTGCTATAATTGTTTGATTGAAAATCAATATTAATAGTAGTATACTAAATAATGATTTTTATAGGAGGAAAAGAAAATCATGTCAGAAATAAAAAAATCATTTCTTTCAGTTGATGGAAATACAGCTACAGCTTTAGCTTCATATAACTTTACAGAAGTAGCAAGCATTTTCCCTATCACACCATCTTCAACAATGGCAGAACTTGTTGAACAATATGCTTCCGAAGGCAAATTAAATGCATTTGGATCAACTGTTAAAGTTGTCGAAATGCAATCTGAAGCTGGTGCTTCAGGAACAGTCCATGGTGCATTACAAGCAGGTGCTTTAGCATCAACTTATACAGCATCACAAGGCTTATTATTAATGATTCCTAATATTTATAAATGGGTTGGTGAATGTTTACCAGCAGTATTACACGTATCTGCAAGATCATTAGCAACTCGTTCATTATCAATTTTTGGTGATCATCAAGACGTCTATGCATGTAGACAAACAGGGGCAACAATGATCGTTTCACATTCAGTTCAAGAATGTGCTGATCTAGCAAATGTTGCTCACTTAGTTGCTATTGCATCTAGAGTTCCAGTTATTCATTTCTTTGATGGATTTAGAACATCTCACGAAATTCAAAATGTCGAATTCGTTGATAATGAAGAATGGAATAAATTAATTGATAGAAACGCATTAGAAACATTTAAATCTCTTGCATTAAATCCACACACTCATCCAGTAACTCGTGGTGGTGCAGAAAATGATGATATCTATTTCCAAGGAAGAGAAGCACAAAATGCTCACTTTGATAAAGTAGTAGGTATTGCAGAAGAATACTTCAAAAAAGCTTCTGAATTAACAGGTAGAGACTACGCTCCATTTACATATTATGGTGCTAGTGATGCTACAAAAATCATTATTGCAATGGGCTCTGTTACAGAATGCACAAAAGAAGTTGTTGATGCCTTAAATGCTAAAGGTGATAAAGTCGGTTTAGTAAAAGTACATTTATATCGTCCATTCTCAGTTAAACATTTAGTTGGTGTTATCCCTTCAACAGTAAGAAAAGTTGCTGTATTAGATAGAACAAAAGAAACAGGCGCAACTGGTGAACCATTATACTTAGATGTTGTCGCAGCATTTGAACAAGCTGGTAGAACATTTGATGTAGTCATTGGTGGCCGTTATGGTTTATCATCAAAAGATACTCAACCAAAACATATCAATGCAGTTTATGATTTCTTAGATGCAGAAAAGAATTGGAATGGCTTCACAGTTGGTATTGTTGATGATGTTACTCATTTATCAATTCCAGTTGATGAAAAATTCCATGTTAAGGGTAATTACACATCATGTTTATTCTATGGTTTAGGTTCTGATGGTACTGTTTCAGCAAACAAATCATCAATTAAGATCATTGGTGATGCTACAGGACAATATGCACAAGCATATTTTGCATATGACTCAAGAAAAGCTGGTGGTGTTACACGTTCACACTTAAGATTTGGTAAAGAACCAATTCGTTCAACTTATTATGTAGAACATGCTGACTTCTTATCTTGTTCACTCGATTCATATATGTTCAAATTTGATATGATAAAGTGCTTAAAAGATGGTGGTACATTCTTATTAAATACAGATATGGCACCAGAAGTATTAGTATCAAGAATGCCAAATAGAATGAAGAGACAATTAGCTGAAAAACATGCTAAATTCTATATTATTGATGCTAACTCATTAGCAGCAAAAATTGGCTTAGGAAGAAGAACAAACACAATTTTACAATCTGCATTCTTCTCATTAAATGAACAAATTATGCCATATGCAGAAGCAAAAGATTGGATGAAAAAATTTGCAAAGAAAGCTTATGGTAAAAAAGGTGATGACATCGTTAATATGAACTACGCTGCAATTGATGCAGGCGCTTCAGGATTAATCGAAGTTGCAGTTGATCCAAAATGGGCAGAACTTCCAAATCATAGAGTATATGAAAAAACAGGAGATGACTATTTTGATTCATTCGTAAATGTTATCGGTTCATTAGATGGTTATGATTTACCAACAAGCAAATTCTTAGAAGGTGAATTATTAGATGGTACAATGAGAAATGATGTAACATTTATGGAAAAACGTTCTATTGCTGATAGAGTTCCACTTTGGAATAAAGATGCATGTATTCAATGTAATCAATGTGCTTTCGTTTGTCCACATGCTACAATTAGACCATTCTTATTAAATGATGAAGAAGTTGCTGGATTACCAGAAATTGCAAAAGGTGATTTATTAGATGCAATGGGTCCAACAGTTAAAGGATTAAAATTTAGAATTCAAGTTTCACCAAGAAATTGTGTAGGTTGTGGTCTTTGTGTTAATGAATGTCCAGGTAAGAAAGTTAAAGATCCTGCAACAGGTGAAATGGTTAGCGTAAAAGCATTAAAGATGGTTGAAGCAAAATCTCAATTCCCACAAGAAGATGCTGCAGACTACTTATATAAACACGTTGAATATAAGACAGATAAATTCCCAGTAACAACAGTTAAAGGTGCTGCATTCTTAATGCCATATGTTGAAGTTTCTGGTGCTTGTGCAGGTTGTGGAGAAACTCCATATTACAGATTAGCTTCTCAATTATTTGGTAAAGATATGATAATCGCTAACGCTACAGGCTGTTCTTCAATTTATAATGGATCAACTCCATTAACTCCTTTCTGTACAGACAAAAATGGAGAAGGTATTGCTTGGGCAAACTCTTTATTTGAAGATAACGCAGAATATGGTTATGGTATGAGAGTTGCTACAAACTATAAACTCGCTGAAATTTGTAGATTAATGGAAGAAGAAATTGCAAAAGATACAGTCGCAGATGATGTAAAAGCATTATATAAAGACTATATGGAACATATCAAAGATAGAGAATATGTTAGAAAGATTCTTCCATTATTAAAAGCAGCTATTGATGCTTCAGGAAATGCTCAATTAGTTGGTCTAGAAAGAGATTTAGTTGATAAATCAGTATGGATTGTCGGTGGTGACGGATGGGCTTATGATATTGGCTATGGTGGCTTAGACCATGTTATCGCTAATGAAGAAGACGTTAACATCTTAGTACTTGATACAGAAGTTTATTCAAATACAGGTGGTCAATCATCTAAATCATCTCAAACTGGATCTATTGCTAAATTTACAGCATCAGGTAAAAAGACTGCAAAGAAATTCTTAGCATTAATGGCAATGGCTTATGGTAATGTATATGTTGCTCAAATTTCAATGGGTGCAAATAAAATGCAAGCAATTAAAGCATTAAAAGAAGCAGAATCTTATGATGGACCATCATTAATTATCTGTTATTCTCCATGTGCTAACCATGGTATTAAAGGTGGTTTAGCAAATGCTCAAATCACAGAAAAGAAAGCTGTTGAATGTGGTTACTTCCCAATCTTTAGATTCGATCCACGTAAAGGTGAAGATGCATTACAAATTGATTGTGCAGAACCAGACTTTAGCAAATTTAGAGACTTTGTAATGTGTGAAACACGTTATTCTCAATTACCAAAGATTAATCCTGAACATTGCGAAGAATTATTAACAAAATCTCAAGCATATGCTCAAGATAGATGGAACAAATTAAAAAAATTTGGCAAATAATTTCTGACAAGATTATTTAAATAAATATTAACTTATTAGGAGTAGAATGAATTGATTTCTACTCCTTTTTTTGTGTGTGACGGGCATGTCATATATATCTAACGGGTGAAAGTCCCTAGTAGGAAAGTCGTTATAACTACATAGTGAAACTCAAATCTAGTATCGTGAGGTATGGGATGAAAGAAGAGTGTAGCAAATGGACTGGGTAACGAAAAGAAACTTGATATGAGGCGACTAGCTAGTGATGTGGAAACAAAGCACTCTAAAATCACAAACGACCGTAATAGTTAGTCAGTAAATCAAGTACTCAAGTCTAGAAAGATATATGTCTTACCCCGTGAGGTCTTGGAGATTTGAGGAAACTCAAAGTCGAAAAAGGTTTGCTCCAAGAAGTCAGCAGAGTTCGTAGTAATCGAAAGATGAAGGGATGAATAAATAAACCTTTTGCGAAGTACAATTAGCAGCGTCTATTTAACCTGTAAGGATGAGAAGTAACAAGCGTAACTTGCGAAAATATGCCGAAAATAGTGAT
Organism: Caryophanales bacterium; assembly: GCA_029006735.1. Lineage (GTDB taxonomy): Bacteria > Bacillota_I > Bacilli_A > RFN20 > CAG-449 > UBA3210. Next base: position 1,040 of record JAQXGN010000007.1, on the reverse strand, counting down.
GATAGACAAACCAAAAGGAGGAAAAGCAAAACTATGAAGTTGATAGATGAAGTCTTATCTAAAGACAATTTAAACCAAGCATATTTACAAGTAACAAGAAATAAAGGTGCATCAGGCATAGATGATATGACTTGTGAAGAAGTAAAAGATTATTTAAAAGTCCACGGTAATGAACTCATTAGTCAAATTAAAAGTCGTGAGTATAAGCCACTTCCTGTAAGGAGAGTGGAAATACCTAAACCTAATGGTGGAGTAAGAAAATTAGGCATTCCAACAGTCATTGATAGAATAATTCAACAAGCACTTGTTCAAAAGTTGACCCCAATATTTGAACCTACTTTCAGTGAATACTCATATGGATTTAGACCAAATAGAAGATGTCAAAATGCGATTGATAGAGCGTTAGAGTTATTAAATCAAGGATATGAATGGATAATCGATTTAGACCTAGAAAAGTTCTTTGACAACGTTCCACAAGATAAGTTAATTCGACTTGTAGACAATATGGTTAATGATAGCGACATAACTGCATTAATTCATAAATATTTAAAAGCCGGTGTGCTTATTAATGGAGAATTTGAAGAAACAGCAGTAGGAACTCCACAAGGAGGAAATCTTTCACCTTTATTAAGCAACATTTATCTAAATGAACTTGATAAAGAATTAGAAAGAAGAGGATTACATTTTGCAAGATATGCGGATGATTGTGTTATCTTTGTTAAAACTGAGTTTTCAGCTGAAAGAGTAATGAGAAACATTGTCACTTTCATTGAAACAAAACTTAAATTAAAAGTTAATGCAGAAAAGACACATATCACAAGACCAACAAAACTCAAATATCTTGGATTTGCTTTCACTAAACAAAAAGATATTTGGGAAGCAAGACCTCATCAAGAAAGTTTCAAGAAACTATTTCTTAAATTAAAGAAATTAATAAAGCGTTCTTGGAGCGTAGATTTAACTTATCGAATTAAAAAGATAAATGAAGTCTTGAGAGGTTGGATTAACTACTATCGACAATCTTTTATGAAGGTAAAAAT
>JAQXGN010000006.1 GCA_029006735.1 Caryophanales bacterium | reverse complement strand
AAATACATTGCCAAAGTTTTAGAATTAATTAAACCGAATATGTCTGATGATGAGTTAGATAGCCTTTTGCCTTGGAATATTTCCAAACTATATAATCTTTCGTAGTTCATCAGTTCAAGTCTGGAAATCTTTTACGGATACGAAGAACAATGCAAAAATAGGTTTCAAAGTAACAAAAAAGGCTTGAAACCATTATTTTTCTTGGTATCAAACCTACGCTTTCAATATGGTGCGCCTCCGGAGACTCGAACTCCGGGCCCACTGATTAAGAGTCAGTTGCTCTACCAACTGAGCTATTGGCTCAATTTCTAAATTATAATAAAATATATTTATTAATTTTGAAATATTAATTGATAAATTTAAGCTTTTATCACAGATTTTATTTTTTCAATCAGAATATCTGCTCCCACGACATGAGAAAAATCATTAGGAATAATAATATCCGCATATCTTTTAGTTGGGGAAACAAATAAATGATGCATTGGTTTAACTGTTGTTAAATATTGAGAAATAACAAAGTCAAATGATCTTCCTCTTTCTTCCATATCTCTTTTTATTCTTCTAATTAGACGAATATCTTCATCGCATTCAACATACACTTTAATATCGCATAAATCTCTAATTCGTTTATCTTCTAATACTAAAATACCATCCAAAATAATAACCTTTTTTGGTTCAATATGTTGAGTCATTTCGCTTCTATTATGATTTTTAAAATCATAAATAGGTTTATCAATCGCTTCCCCTTTTATTAATTGCTTCAATTGCTTAATCAATAGATCATTTTCTAAAGAAGATGGATGGTCATAGTTTGTCAATCTTCTTTGTTCCATTGTAAGTGTAGATTGATCTTTATAATAATCATCATGTTTAATTACGATGACATCCTTTCCATCTAATGCATGATATATTTCATCAACAACTGTAGATTTTCCACTTGCAGAGCCACCTGCAACTGCGATTACTATTGCCTTTTTCATACTTTACTTCCTCATCACTATTTATCATTATTATTATAAAATACTTAATAAATATTTCCAAATAATTGTAATACGAAAACATTTTTTTTACATATTCTTAATTAAGAGGATATTTATTATATGGAAATAACATCAATTGTAAATTTATATATTGTTCAAAAAGGAGACACTGTAGACTCTATCTGTGAAAAATACAATATATCTAAAAAAGTCTTTTATCGTTACAACAGAATTACTAAATATGTCCGTTTAGTAGAAGGTCAACCCCTTCATATCGTTTCTTTTTCTGAAGAACAAGTATTAAATATGAAATTAGAGAACGAAAAAATATCTTTAGCTCTAGTAGAAATTGAGCATCTAATCAAAGAAGGATTTTTTTCTATTCTATTTACCAAAGACAATTTAGAAGTTGTTAAATTATCTTTACAAGATAAATTCGATATTATTTTAAATGAATTAGAAGGAATTGATGATTTAACATTAATTAGATATCGTGAAAGATTATCATCTATCACAGATCAATTATTCGAATTGATCCCTGTATTAAAATCTAAAGATAAAAAATCATTAGAACAATATCGCATCACATCAAAAGAAAAATTAAATAATTTAAAAGAAGATTTAATCACTTTAAATTCAGGAATGAATAAAGACCTATTAAATAATGCTTTAGAAGACCTAAATAAAGAGAATGAGACTCTTGCCTTAAAATTACTAATAAGAGACTTTTCTACAGCAGAAACGGTCTTTAAAGACGCTATGAGGCAAATCTATATAATCAATAAGATTCTGATTCTCCATTAAAAAAGGCAATCCTTGCGAATTGCCTTTTATTTGTCCTTATTTTCCTAAAATTGAATATTATTTAGCAAAAATAATTTCGTCTGCGAAAACTAATCCTGAACCAGATTTAATTGCAAAATATGTAGCATCTGCAGGAAGAGTATATGTATTTTGGTATTTATAAACTGAGTAATTACCATCTTTTAAGCCAGTATCAACACCATTTAATGCTTCTTTTTGATCTGCCGTTACATCAACTAAACTATCTGCACTTGTACCTGCAGCAACAATTGGGAAATAGTTTGTTGCTTCTGAGCTATATGTTGCATACCAATTAATTGTAACTGTTTTATACCCTGCCATTGGTTCAACATTTTGCATAATAGTAGATTCTTTCTTAAATTGCATAACACCTAATGAATTAAGAGTAGGATTATATGCTTCTGCTGGTCTACCAAATACTTTTTCTGGATTTGTTGTCCATTTAGCCCCTTCATATGTAAATTCTACTGTAACTCCATCAAAATATACAGCACCTTTATCTAAATTAGCAAAGGCAGGGATACTATTTAAATTAATACCTTGTTTGAGAACTGGAGTATCTTCAGAAGCAAGTTTACCAACCACAACTTTTACATCCATAACAGAATTGTTATGGCTAGATGCGTTATGAATATAGACTTCTTTTGAATTTGGAGTAGCAGTAACATATAAATCATTTGAACTTGTTTCTTTTGTTTCTGATAATGCTGCTGAAGTATTATCTGAACCTGCATAAATATCAACATTATCAAATCTATATAAATGAACGATTACTTTTAAGATAGTGCCTTCTTCTACTGATAAATGGATATATCCACCTTCACATGTATCAGATTTTGCTAATAAATCCATTTCATTATAAGAAGATTTATCACCAATATTATTATATCTAACATTTACATCTACTAAATTTGCACCTTTAGATGCTTTAATTGTATTTGTTTTTTCTTCTGTAGTAGCTTGTAAATCAGACCATAACAATGTTCCTTCGTATTTATCATATGTATTATCTTCAGTTACTGCAGTTTTTGTAAATGTAGCTTCTTCATCACCGATTTTAGCGACAATAGTTAAATCATTTGTTACTTCACTATTTGTTAATGTAACAACAAATTTTTGCTTATCTTCGCTTGGAACAATTGTTGTACCTGTTGAAGATAATGTATAACTTGTAACATATGTAGGAAGATTAAATGTGATTTCACCATCTTTATCATAAGAATCTTTAATTGCAGATTCAAATGCTAATTTGACACTTTCTTTCTTTTGTTCTAATGATAACCCTTGACCTAAAGTAATATTTGCATTTTTGCTATCACTATTGAAATAAATTTGATATGCATTTGAATAAACTGTTGCAATACCTTTAAGATCAAATGTTCTTCCTTCAGATAAAGCTTGTTCGAATAATTTAGTCCAAGCATTATTTTCTTCTGTTGTTAAGAAATAATTATTTTTATAAATATTAAATTTTGTTGTTCCTGAACCGACTGTAAAATAATAATAAGAACCATCAACACTAACTGGAGTACAACCTTTTAATTCAATAGGTCTATTTTGATATGTTGCTCCAAGAACAGATGAAGCGTTTGAAGTTGCAGAAGCAAATGCTTCAGTTGCATCTAAATAAACAACATCTGCTGATGTAGTATCTAAAATAACATATTTTGCTTCTTTTGCAAATTCTTCTTGACCGCTATAATCGCTTCTTGTACCAGAAACAATAATTGTATCGCCTGCTTTAGCATATGTTTTTCCATCATTTGGAACTGCGTTATATACATAATAACCAAATCCATCTTTATCTTGTAAATAAATAGAACCTTTAGAAGATGATGATCCTTCTGGGTTATTAATTGCTACAACAGTACCTTTTAAAGTAATTGGTGTTGTTTTATCATTTGCGAGATTGACCCAATCATCATGAGTTCCCAAAGTTAAAGCAGAAGTTGTAAAACTTAATACACCTTTATTATCTTCTAATAATTCTGTAATAGATTTTGATGTATCTTCATAAGTCATTGTTGGAGTAACTGTGAATGATGTTTCTTCTGTAATCTTTCCGTCCCAATAACCTGTTACGATACTAACGTGTTTATCGTCTTTTTTCTCAATTTTAATTACATCTTGAACGCCTGATGTAACATTAAGTTCCCATGTAACGTTAATCTTTTTACCTTCAATAACAACTAATGTTACAAGATCTTTATCCCCATTTAATACAGATCCATTGTCTTCTCTATACATTTGGAATAAATATTCTGCTGCAGCAACAAGAACATCGTTATTGTTATTTCCTTCGTTGCTATTATTGTTGCCTCCACAACCTGCTAATGTTAATGCCATTAATACAGATGCAGATAATGTCAATATTTTATTTAATTTCATTTTACTCCCCTTTCCAAAATTATTTAAATGTGACATCACTATATGAGAATAATCTTAATTGATAAGATTCATTATAGCAATCAACTATTCCTTTAACTGAAATTGTTTTATTTAAGAAATCTTCTTCTGTTGCAAGAACATTCTTTTCTTTATAAATCTTTTCAGTTCTTACTGTGCAAGTTTTACCACTTGCATCTTTAACTGTTAAAGTCATCGCTCCTTGAGAAGTACCACTTTGAGTAGTATATACCTTAGTAACAGTTACATCATTCATTTCCACTTCCGAATTCATCAAAGCTTCAATGAAAGAAACGCCATAACCATCTTCATCTTTTTCTGATTCTTCAACTGTTGTTCTAGTAAAATCTGCTGGTGTTAATGTTCTTCTTGTTATCTCATTACCAGTAGATATTAATTTTGTGTTCTTCTCATAATTAGGTTTTGTTCTCATGTATTCTAAGCCTGAAACTTGATAAGTACCAGCTTCTTCATATTTTGTAAATGTTCCACAAATTGACAGACGATTACCTACTTCCATTAATGACCCACCTGAGAAGTTATATCCTAAATAAACTTGCATACCATAATTTAAATCTCTTTCTGAATCATAATCTTGAACGTATACAGTTTGACCAGAGATTCTAGTTACAATTCCTTCAAAACGAACTAATTTGCTTAGATATCCTTTTTCTTCATCATCTTTCATCGTTCTTAATTGTTTAATTGTTGTATTAATAAATGAACCGTAATAGAAATTTGGATCTCTTTGCATATAAGAGATATTATTTGAGTTATTAATTGTGAAGAAAGTTTTTGGTTCGTTTTCTTCTAATTGATAATAAATGTTGTAGTAGCCTTTTTTAGAAGCATCTTTTTCAATATGATAAACTCTTGCTAAATCAATGTCTTCTGTTACTTCGCCTTTACCATCTTGAAGATCACCTAACACATAATATGTTTTTCCTTTAATCTCTAAACCTAATCTAAATTCAGCATCTTGAGCGACTAATTCAATAAGTTTTGTTGATTTTAATAAATCACCATTAGAATTATAAACACCTAGAGTATTCACTTTTTCAATCTTATCTCTATTAAATGAAATAATTGATTGATTTGATCCTGTTGAACCAACAATCCAACCATTTGAATCTACTAATGCATTTTTACTAGCTTCAAGTTGCCATGAAGAAGCAGCTTTTGAGAAAACGTATAACTTATGTTCATTAGCTTGGTTATATGCTTTTTGGAAATCATCTTTATAACATAAATCACCTAATGATTTTGCATAAGATAAACCAGCTTGTAAAATCTCTAAATTAAGATTTCTATATTCAGTTTCTCCTGCATTACGATACCAAACATATGCAAGTAAACGTCCACCAGTTGAATCCGGATTCCATTTAGAATCGTTTGATTCAATAATGATTGATTCCGCATTTTTTAAATGTTCTTTATTGAAATTAGATGCTGTTTTTCCCCATTCTTCAACTTGTCCAGTTGATTCAGGAGTATCAATACCTAAATATCTAATCTTGATAATACCACCATTATCAACTTCTAATGAAGGTGGAAATTGAGAAATATCACTATCATTAACATAGAAATGAGAAGTATCACCATCAACTAATGATTTAATACTATTTACTTCAAGAAATTTTCTTCCTGAATTCTTATCTAATTTTAATTCAGTTGCATAATCAACGAATTCTGATAATTTAATTTCTTCAAATGGTTTATCAACTTTACTACCGCATGAAACAACATTTGCAAGCAATGTAGAAGAAGCCATCACAAGGGCTAAGCCAATTAAAATATTCTTTCTTTTCATCTTTTTTACCTATCCCTTACATTTTTTTACTGCATCCGCAAAGATTGTATTAATCTTACTTGGTTCAGCAAAAGTTTGAGTAATAATATTACCCACTTGTTTACGAGCTTCACTTGATCCTACGAAAGCATCGGAAGTAAAGTATGCTGATTCTTGTTCTCCACAAACTTTAATTGATTTAGCTTGTAAATTACCTTTATCACCTTCAGCTAAGAATTCTTTATATATCTCATTATCAAATACAGATCTAATTACAGGAGTATAGCCAGATTTCATTGAGAATTCTGCTTGGAATCCAACATTAGTAGTAAAATATTTTAATAATAACCAGCTCGCCATAACTTTTTGTGGATCTTTATTTGCAAAAATACAAACATCTGGTCCTTGTTGAATAACAGCTTTATTATTCTTATCTTCTTGTGGGATTGGTGCGATTTCTACTTCAAATTGATCGGAATCTTGATATGATGCACCAGCACTAGAACCGATACAAATATAACATCTTTTTGTTTCAGTTGAAGTAAATAATCCTGATGTATATGAACCATATAATGCTTTTGTAGTAATTAAACCATCTTTATACCAATTTGCTAATTTTAAAGTGAATTCTTTGTTTTGTTCATTATCAAATAAATAATGTTCACCTGTCGCAGAAGTATATGGGGTATCTAATTGTTTACATAATGTAATAAACAAATTTGATTCACTATCATAACCAAGTGGAATTGAGTCTCCATCAAGTTGTTTGATTTTTTTGCAAACATATTCCATTGATGTTTCATCATTATTTCCTTGAGTGAACCAATGATCTGGAACTTTTAAGTTGTTTTCATCAAAGAATGTTTTATTGTAATACATTACTTCTGATGATTTTGAAAATGGTAAGCAATACATCTTTCCATCGCCAAAGCTCTTTCCTTCATCGTAGAATGCTTTAACAAAGTCTTTATATTCTGCCGATGTAAAACCATATTCTTCATCTTCAATTAAGTTGTCTAAACATATAACTGATTTTGCATTATTATATGTAGCAACATGGTCTGGATAACAATATGCTAAATTAACTTCTGATTTTCCTGCAGCTAATTCAGTTGACATTTGGTTACGAACATCTTCATAACCACCAATAAATTGAGCGTCAACATGGATATTAGGATAAATTTCATTGAAATCTTCTAAATAACTATTGAAAGTTTTTTGTAAAGTATCACCCATTGTTGAATAGAATTTAATAGTTACATCTTTTGTTGTATCAAATCCACCTTCAGGTACTTTAAAGTTTACTTCCCCTTTATATCCTCCACCACAAGAAGTTAATATTGAACATACTGAAACAATTGATAATAAAGAAAATAATAATTGTTTTTTCATAATAACTCCTTTCTTTGAAAGTATTTAAGAAAATATATTAAATACTTGCATTACATTTATCGATAGCATCTTTAAATGCAACATTAATATCAGTTGTTGTTCCTGATAAATATGCAACAACAAGGTTATTTACTTGATTACGTGCTTCACTAGAACCAATGAAAGCAGGAGAAGTAAAATAATTATCCTTTTGTGCTAAACATAATTTTGCAGATTCAGCTGCAATTCTATCTTTTTGATCAACACCTGGATTTGGTGAAGTTACAGGTACTGTTGTTGCAACTGGTGTAGCATTTTCTACATATGGATCTGTAAATTCCCAGAATTCTTCACCTTTTGTATAGTATTGAGCTAATTGTTTTTCTGTTTTTGCTAAATGCTTTTGATATTCACTAGAAGAATCCACTGTAGTAACAACTGGAACATACCCAGAAGCGATTGAGAATTCTGCTTGGAAATTTGCATTTGTTGTTAAGAATTTTGCAAGTAACCATGCAGCCATAACCTTTTGATCATCTCCATGATTTAAAATTGCAACAGATGGTCCTTGAGAAATAACTTTCTTATTGTTTTTGTTTGCTTGAGGAATTTCTGCAATACCTACTTCAAATGGATAATTACCTACTTCATCTTTAGAAGGAACTTGGTGAGTTGCACCAGCACTAGATCCAATTGACATATATGATTTTTGATCATTGAAGTTACTTGAAGTATATGATCCTAAAATTTTTTGTGTTGTTAATAAACCTTCATCATATAAATTTTTAAATTTTTGAACAAATGCTTTATTTTCAGCATTGTCAAATAAGAAGTGTTCACCACTTGCGCTTGTATATGGTGTTTGTAATTGTTCAGTCATTTGAATAAATAAGTTTGCTTCTGAGTCAATACCTAAAGGTTGTGAATCACCATGAGCTTTTTTCAATTCTCTACATACATATTCCATTGAAGTAACATCATTATTGCCTTCAGAGAACCAATGATCTGGTACTTGTAATTTTAATCTATTAAATTCTGTTTTATTGTAATATAAGACTTCTGTTGATTTTGAGAATGGTAAAGTATACATTAATCCATCGCCAAATTGTCTTCCTTCATTTAAATATCCTTTAATATAGCTTTGATATTCTTCTTTTGTAAAACCTAAATCATCATCTTCCATTAAGTTATCTAATGTAACAACTGATTTTGTTTTATTATATAAAGCAACGTGGTCAGAATAACAATAAGTTAAATCAGGTCCTTCTCCAACCGATAGTTCTGTTTTAACTTGTTCTAGTAATCCATCATACCCACCTGTTGGTTGAGTATGAGTAACTTTAATATTTGGGTAAATTTCGTTAAATTCATCAATATAAGCGTTATACACACTTTGTAAACTATCACCCATTGTTGAATAGAATGTGATTTCTACATCTTTTGTTGTGTCAAAACCACCTTCTGGAACAACATAAGCTCCGTTTTTCTTATCTTCACCCGAGCCACCACAGCCTACTAAGCTAAATAATGTTCCTGCTAATAAAAGCATAGAAACTGTAATCAATTTTCTTTTCATAATTCTCCCTTTCTAAAATTTTATGTTAATATAATTTTTTAAAATTATAATCTAACCTTTGATACCACTACGTGATACACCTTTCATGATGTATTTTCTTAAACAAATAAAGACAATAAATAATGGAATAGATACTAATACAACTGCTGCCATTTGTGCTGGATAGTTAACTTTTGTATTATCACCATCTAAATAGAATGAAGCACCTCTTAAACCATTTGTAATTAGTTGGTGAGTTGTATCTGTTGTAACAAGTCTAGGCCAAATATAAGAGTTCCAAGCACCCATCATCTTTAAAATAGTAATAGAAATTAATGATGGTAAAGCTAATGGAACCATAACTTTAATCAAATATTCGAAATCTGATTTACCATCAACTTTTGCTGCTAAATATAATTCATTCGGAATTTGTTTGAAGTTTTGTCTCAATAAATAAATATAGAAAACAGAAACCAAGAATGGAATAATAAGTGCAGAGAATGTGTCTTTCCAATGCAAGAAGACAACAACCGTTTGATAATTGGTAATTGTAAATAATTCACCTGGAATCATCATTGTTGCAAGTAAGAAAGCAAACATTGAATCTCTACCCTTAAACTCTAATCTTGCAAATGCGAATGCTGATAATACAGTAATAATAAGTGATAATAATGTAGAGACAATACCAACATAAACTGTATTTAAAAATAGTGTTCCCAAACTTGCGGCACTATAAGCATCTGCATAGTTTTTCCAATTAAATATTTGAGGCCAGAAAGTTGGATTTGATTGAGTATATTCATCATAAGTTTTAACTGAAGAAATCAACATCCAATAAAATGGGAAGATAACAATAACAGCTAAAGCAATTAAGAAAATATAAACAATAATATTAGAAATTATTTTTTGTGCTTTTGCTCTTCTTTCAACTTTTTTAACATCGTAAGTTGCAGCATCTCTTTTTAAAGATTCCGAAAGAGTATTGTTTGAAGAAGTTAAAGCAGAATATTCTCTAATTTCTCCTTGTGGATTATTTTGATTATTTTCCATATTTTCCTCCTTCCTACTAATAGTGAACCTTCTTACTACTTACATATAAGTTAACTAATGTAACTAATAAGATAATTCCGAATAATATTAATGAAGCCGCAGAAGCTGTACCATAGTTATTTGAAGAAATTGCTTTATAAATATAACCAACGATTGTCATTAATGAACCATTACCTGCAGGTCCCATATCTTCACCGAAGATACCGACAACCGATGAATACTCTTTAAATCCACCAATGAATCCGGTAATAACAACGTAAGCAATCATTGGAGATAATAGTGGACAAGTAATCCTCCAGAATACTCTCCATTTTGATGCACCATCAATTTTTGCTGCATCGTAATATTGTTTATTGACACCTTGCAACCCACCTAATAAGATTAAAATTTTAAATGGTAATGCATTCCATACAATATAAACAATCATAACTGTGATATTTGCAATATATGTATTTGCTCCAGGTCTATTAATATTAACACCCGCATTAATCCAGTTAATAGGATTACCACCGAAAGCTTGAATAATGTTATTAATAATACCCCAAGATTGAGCAACGTAACCTATATGTTCACCTTGGCTATTTGTATAAATATTATAAACTTGAAGAGCCCCTTGATATGTATCAGCATTAACTGCTGTTAAACCAACGATATTAAACATCATTGCAAATACCATACCAATAGCGATTGTGTTTGTAACATATGGTAAGAAATAAATTGTTTGAAGAACCTTACCTAAATATTTAATAGAATTTAAACATACTGCTACAATCAAAGCTAAAAAGCATGAGAGTGGAACTGTTGTTACACAGAGGATAACCGTATTTTTTAAACATGTTAAGAAATCTTTGTAATGAATGACTTTGCTAAAATTAGAAAATCCAAATGCATATAATTCTCCACCCATTGCACCTAAAGGTTGATAACCTTCAAGCAAAGCAATCTTTACTGTATTAATAATTGGATATACTGTAAATACTGCTAGAAGAATTAATGCTGGTAATAAGTAAAGCCAAGCCTTCCATTGTTGTCTTGAATCTACCATAACGCAACTCCCTATTCTTTTTCAAAAATACGTTCTTCTGTATCCGCATTAAAGATGAAAAATTTCTTTGGTTTAACAAAGAAGTGTACTTTTCCTTTTTCATCTGGAGCAATTTCTTGATCAGATGGAACAATTGAACGAATAATTGGTGATTCGCTATTTGGATTAGTAGAAACAACTGAGCTATCTCTACCCATAACTTCTAATGATTTAAATTCTCCACTTAATGGACCATTTGCATCAACGATGAATCCTTCTGGACGGATTCCAACGTAGACTAGTTGATCATCTGCTTTATATTTTGTAATCATTTCTTCGCCAATAAATAATTGGTTATTTTCTATTCTTCCTTTAAAAACATTGATTGGAGGAGTACCTAAGAATTTAGCAACGAATAGATTAATTGGTTCATCATAAACTTTTTGAGGAACATCGATTTGTTGAACTACACCCTTTTTCATAACGACGATATAGTCAGAAATACTCATAGCTTCCTCTTGGTCGTGAGTGACGAAAATTGTTGTAACCTTTGTATCTCTTTGAATACGTCTAATTTCTTCACGAGTTTGTAATCTTAATCTAGCATCTAAGTTTGATAATGGTTCATCAAGTAATAAAACGTTTGGTGATTTAACTAATGCTCTAGCAATCGCAACACGTTGTTGTTGACCACCAGATAATTCTGATGGTTTACGTTCTAATAATTCATCAATTTGAACTAATTTTGCTGCTTCGACAACACGAGCCATCATCTCTGATTTACCCATCTTTTGATTTTGTAATGGGAACATGATATTTTGTTTAACACTCATATGTGGATATAAAGCATAGTTTTGGAAAACTAAGCCGACGCCTCTTTTTTCTGGTGGTAAGTTAGTAACATCCTCATCACCAAAATAAATATGACCTGAACTTGGCTTTAATAATCCACTTAACATGAATAATGTTGTTGATTTCCCACATCCAGATGGACCAAGAAGACCAATTAATGTACCGTCAGGAATTTCAAAATCGAAATTATTAACTGCAATTACTTCTCCAGAATTCTTCTTGTTTGGGAAAATCTTAGTTAAGTTTTCTAATTTAACTCTCATTGTTTTCTCCTCCTAATAATGAAAATATTAATGATTGGTTTTAAGACACTTATAATTAATGAATTTCTTCATTGCTTACTTTGCTGTGTCATGAAGTTCTACTTCAGCATTTCAGCTATAAAACATTTCGCAATGTAATAACCTATTATTTTATTTCGCCATAGAACATATCAGACATTAATTGTCCAGAGCAAACGATTGTGTCTCCAACATTAATTTCTGAACTAATTACATTTGTTCTATCAATTGTCGCATTATAAACATTGAATTGATGGTTATCATCTTTACCTTCTGTTTCTAATGCTATATTATAAATTGTTTTTCCGTTTGCAACTTCAGAAGTAATCGATGTTACTTTTCCATAAATATAATATTTACTTTCAGTTACTTGTCCATAAGATAATTTTGAATAATCTTGTTCAACATCTTTAACCGATTTTACATTATCTTTTAATGTGAATATTTCATCTTTATTAACTATTTTACATACTCCATTAGTATCATTTTCTTTTATGATGTTTCCACTTGAAGTAACATTGATTGGTGCTTGAACCATAATGATATTTTCTTTTTCGATTGAAGAAATGCCAGTACTCAAAGCCATATTTGCAACATTAATAGTTTTTGTTGCATCATTTATATCTTCTAATACTACATTGAAGTAGTCATTCCCTTTGTATTCATCTTTAGATACTTCTTTAACCCTTCCATATGTATATACTACACCAGTAGTTTCTTCTAAAGATAAAGCATCTTTGACTGTAAATGGATTATTAAACATACCATTTGCTTTCATTGGATCGCCTAATGATACAATTCTTGTACCTTCGTTAGAGAAGAGAGCACCATAAGTTCCTTGTCCAATAAAATATTTAAAATATTCTGTTTCTTCTAAGATATCATTAAGTAATTTTGCAGTAGTCATTGAATAATTTTGATAAATATTATTATTCAATGCTTCTTTTGCAGTAAGAGAGTTAGAAGACAATTTATTTTGTAAATCATTGATATAATAGTTTTCTGCTTTTATATCACATTTGATATTTTCATCTTTGTTATTGTAGCCTTCAAGAGATATGACAGCTTTAATTACATCCTTCATATCACCCCATTTATCTTCTTCTTGTTCAGTGACTGTTTTAAATGTAACTCTTCTAATATCAATAGAAGTAACTTCATTATCAATAGCTTTAACTTCTTTTAATAATTTTTGTTCTAAAGTCTTTTCTTGATTCTTTGCTTGAATTAATGGTGGAATACCGGCGATTAATGCCCATAAAACACCAACACATGCAATACCACCAATGATTATTGCCCCTAAAACTCTTTCTTGCATACTTTTTCTCTCCTTTATTTTTTTACATTACTTAATAATTAATTGTCCAAGATAATTTTATATTATTTTTTCTTGCATTTCAATCTGGTTATTAATTATTAATTAATACTTTGTGCCAGGTTTAGTTATTAAATCCTCTTCTGCTTTACATTTTGCTAATTCTTCCGTCGTCTTAATATAAATTTGACAAGTATTATCACATGGTTTCATTCTAGCAATAAAATCATGGATCCCTCTTTTATCTTTGGAAGATAATAATAAAACTATGTTTGCAATTGGAATTCCTAGTAGGCACACTAAGCCAATAATTCCATAACCTGTATTCATAATAACTAACAAAATACCCGTGAAAGGAATAAAGACGTCAACAATAAATTTTCCAAACAAAAACCGGATAAAAACATTTTTAATTTTGACATCAATATCTTCTTCAGTAACATAGCCGATTCCAAAGAAAAACAAACCTATTGTTCGCCCATGCTTAAAACATAATGGTAAAATAAATTCACACACTAAAAGCGATGCAAAAGCACCTGTAATAGGGATTATTATTTGCCCCATTAATACTTTGTGGTTTGCAAATTTGAATTCTTCATCATTACCACAAGCCATTTCTCTTTCTTTTAATAACTCTTCATTATGTCCATCTAAAGATGAGTATAGAACATAGTTTTTCCCTTGAAAAGTAAGCGTTCCTTCTTCTGCTTCTACATATAATTCATATTGGATTTGCTTCTCAATATATGTATTATAATAATCATCATAATGATAAATTAGACTGGTTAAAAAAGCAAAACCAGTCGCTAAGACAATAACAATAATAAAATCGACAATCCATGCAGCTATTCTTTTAATTGTCTTAGGTTGTTTTGGAATATAAATTGAATTGTTATTTTCTTTTGTTTTCATACTACCCACCTTCATTATTGTTTACCATCATCAAAAGTTATAGAAATCATATCTTTTTCTTGTTCAGTTTCATTAAATGATGTATTACTCTTTACAACAATTGTTTTTGCGA
This sequence comes from Caryophanales bacterium, assembly GCA_029006735.1. GTDB lineage: Bacteria > Bacillota_I > Bacilli_A > RFN20 > CAG-449 > UBA3210. The sequence goes on along the minus strand of JAQXGN010000006.1, from coordinate 35,684 downwards.
TAAAATCCGCAAGAGTTTGACGATTTTTAGTAGCAAAAAGCATTATTAATGAGACTAATAATGTAATTCCATAAGAAAATAACGCTAAAATAAAAGATAATAATGTATTGAATGTAAAGCGAATAAAGTTTTGAAATCTTGAAGCAAGTTTTCCACTTTTTTGATCAATTACTTGCATTTGTAATAGTTTTTTCCCTATTGTTGTTCCATCTTTAAAGACTAAAGGAAACAACAAATATACAAACAAGTAGCTAGGAACGATTGAAATCAAATAAGAAAGCATGGTTAATGCCGATAAATGCATGGTTAAATTTGTTATTTCTTCTTGTTCACAATATTCATTTGCTAATTTATTAACTAATTCACTATAAAAAGTTTTAAGTTCTTCTTGCTTTTTAGCATCAATCAATTTTTTTCCATCAGAATCAACGATAAAATTTCCCTCAGAATCTTGTTGATATTTATTTTCGCTATACTCAGTATCGCTAATATAAATAAATAAAGGCAGTTGTAATTTTTCTCCATTTTCGTTAGTAAAAACATCTGAATTTTCATATTTAATCGTGTAATATTCTTCAATATTATGTCCAATAAAATTCTCTTTATAAAATAAGGTTAATTGTTCATCATAATTACTACTTATTAAAGTAACTGAATCGTATTCTTTATAATATTTAAAAAGATGGGTAGCTTCTAAAGAAGAACAATACTCTTGATATTTTGCATTATAATCCGTTGTTTTTTTAATTATTGGTGTAACAACTAAACTTTCTAATAAGAAAAAAAGTGAAATCAATACAATAAAATCAAATATAGAAGCGGCAATCCTTCTGAAAATTGATGACTTTTGATAATGTATTGTATTAATCATCTTTTCTCTCCTTATGTAAATAATATTATTACATAAAAATGTTAAAAAAACAATTAATTTACAAAGTAAAAAGGGCATCAAATAAATGATAGCCCTTTAATAATTATTTAACAGTATGTAAAACTATTTAATGATTTCAGAAACTGTACCAGCACCAACTGTTCTACCACCTTCACGGATTGAGAACTTTGTACCTTTTTCGATAGCAACTGGGTGAATTAATTCAACTGTTAATGTGACGTTATCACCTGGCATAACCATTTCAACGTCAGCTGGAAGAGTAATAACACCTGTAATATCTGTTGTACGGAAATAGAATTGTGGTCTGTAGTTTGTTAAGAATGCAGTATGACGGCCGCCTTCTTCTTTTGTTAAAACGTAGACTGATGCAGTGAATTTTGTATGTGGAGTAACTGAACCTGGTTTTGCTAAAACTTGTCCACGGACTACTTCGTCACGGTTGACACCTCTTAATAAGATACCAGCATTGTCGCCTGCTTCTGCATAATCAAGAGTTTTTCTGAACATTTCGATACCTGTAACAACTGATTTCTTTGTTGGTTTAATACCGACGATTTCAACTTCTTCACCCATACGGACAGCACCACGTTCAACTCTACCTGTAACAACTGTACCACGACCTGTAATTGTTAAGACGTCTTCAATTGCGAGTAAGAATGGTTTATCTGTATCTCTTGCTGGAGCTGGAATATAAGAATCACATGCATCCATTAATTCAAGGATTGCAGCTTCTGCATCTGGATTTCCATCTAATGCTTCACGTGCTGAACCACGGATAATTGGAGTATCATCTCCTGGGAAGCCGTATTGATTTAAGATGTCTCTAACATCCATTTCAACTAAGTCGATTAATTCTGGATCATCAACTAAGTCTACTTTGTTTAAGAAGACAACGATATATGGAACACCAACTTGTCTTGCAAGTAAGATATGTTCTCTTGTTTGTGGCATAACACCATCTGTAGCTGCAACAACTAAGATTGCACCATCCATTTGAGCAGCACCTGTAATCATGTTTTTAACATAGTCAGCGTGGCCTGGGCAGTCAACGTGAGCATAGTGTCTTGTTGCTGTTTGGTATTCAATGTGAGCTGTGTTAATTGTAATACCACGTGCTTTTTCTTCTGGAGCAGCGTCGATTTGATCGTATGCTTTTTGTTCTGATAAGCCTTTCTTTGCTAAAACAGTTGTAATAGCTGCTGTTAAAGTTGTTTTACCATGGTCAACGTGACCGATAGTACCAATGTTAACGTGAGTTTTACTTCTATCAAATTTTTCTTTTGCCATTGTTAAATTCCCTCCTAGTAATTTTGAATTTCAACGAAATTATAATAAAGCATTTTATTTATAAAATCAATAATCTTTAAACTATTGAAATTATTTTTGTGATTTCTTGATGATTTCTTCTTGAATGAACTTAGGACATTCTTGATAATGATCCATTTCCATAGTGTAGTTTGCACGTCCTTTTGTCATAGATCTTAAATCTGTAACATAGCCAAACATATTAGCAAGTGGAACGAATGCATCTAAGATTTGAGCATTACCTCTTTCTGATTGTCCTTGAATTTCACCACGTCTTGAAGAAATATCACCCATGACATCACCTAAGTATTCAGTTGGAGTTGTAACTTCAACTTTGACAATAGGTTCAAGAATGACTGGGTCACACTTTCTTGCAGCTTCTTTAAGTGCTAAAGATGCAGCTACTTTATATGCAGCTTCACTTGAGTCAACATCATGGTAAGAACCATCATGTAATGTTGCTTTAATGTCAATAATTGGGAAGCCTGCAACTAAACCTCTATCTAAAGAATCTTTTAATCCTTCCATAGTTGGTTTGATGTATTCTCTTGGAACAACACCGCCGACAACTGCATCAACGAATTCGAAGCCTTTGCCTGGGTTTGGTTCAAAGTTAATCCATACGTGACCATATTGACCATGACCACCTGATTGTTTAATATATTTACCTTCACAATCTGCTGCTTTACGGATTGTTTCACGGTATGCGACTTGTGGTGCACCAACATTAACATCGACTTTGAATTCGTCTTTTAATCTTGTGACCATAACGTCTAAGTGTAATTCACCAACACCAGCGATAATACTTTGACCTGTTTCTTGGTTTGTATAGAATCTAAATGTTGGGTCTTCTTCTGAGAGTTTTAATAAGCCTGCTGTCATCTTATCTTGATCGCCTTTTGCTTTTGGTTCAATAGCTTCAGAAATAACTGGATCTGAGAATTTAATTGCTTCAAGAACGATTTGATGATCTTCATCACAGAGTGTATCACCTGTTGTTGTTGCTTTTAAACCAACTGCAGCACCGATATCACCTGCTCTGACTTCTTCAACTTCTTCTCTCTTATTTGAGTTCATAATAACTAAACGTGAGAATCTTTCTTTAACTCCTTTTGTTGAGTTATAGACGTATGAACCTGCTTTTGCAACACCAGAGTAAACTCTGAAGAATGCTAATTTACCAATGAATGGGTCTGTCATAATCTTGAATGCTAATGCTGCTAATGGAGCATCATCTGTTGGAGCACATTCAACTTCATTACCCATATCATCATGACCAACTGCATGTTTAATATCAATTGGAGATGGTAAATATTCAACAACTGCATCTAATAAATGTTGAATACCTTTATTTTTATAAGCAGAACCAGCTAAAACTGGGAAGAAATCAGCTGTTAAAACAGCTTTTCTAATAACTGCTTTGATTTCAGGGATTGTTGGTTCTTCACCTTCAAGATATTTCATCATGAATTCTTCATCATAGTTTGCTAATTTATCAATTAATTGAGCTCTTAATTCAGTAACTCTATCAAGATATTCTTCTGGAATAGCAATTTCTACTGGGTGTTCACCTTTGACATCTGAATAAGCATATGCTTTCATTTCAATGATATCAATAATTCCTTTTAATTGTGATTCTAAACCAATTGGATAGTTAATTGGAGCAGCATTTGCGCCTAATTTTTCTCCGATTGATCTTACTGACATTTCATAGTCAGCACCGATAGCATCGAGTTTATTAACGAAAACAATTCTTGGAACAGAATATTTTGTACCTTGTCTCCAAACTGTTTCAGTTTGTGGTTCAACACCGTTTTTACCATCGAGAACTGTGACAGCACCATCAAGAACACGGAGTGAACGTTCAACTTCAGCTGTAAAGTCGACGTGACCAGGAGTGTCGATTAAGTTAATACGGTATTTCTCGTTTGTTGGATTTGGTTTCCATTGGTTTTTAACCCAGTAACAAGTTGTAGCAGCAGAAGTAATTGTAATACCTCTATCTTGTTCTTGTTTCATCCAGTCCATTGTTGCAGAACCATCATGAGTTTCACCAATTTTATAAATCTTACCTGTGTAGAATAAGATTCTTTCAGAACATGTTGTTTTACCAGCATCAATGTGAGCCATGATACCGATATTACGTGTCATTTCTATTTTAACATCACGTGCCATAAACTATTCTTTTCCCCCGATTACCATCTATAATGTGCGTAAGCTTTATTAGCTTCTGCCATCTTATGAACATCTTCTCTCTTCTTAACAGAAGCGCCAGTTCCGTTAGCTGCATCAATAATTTCTGCTGCTAATCTATCTTCCATTGTTTTTTCATTTCTTAAACGTGCATAATTAACTAACCATCTTAAGCCTAATGTAACTCTTCTTTCTGCTGATACTTCAACAGGAACTTGATAGTTAGAACCTCCAACTCTTCTCATTTTTAATTCAAGAGCTGGCATAATGTTTCCAAGTGCTACTTCGAAAACTTCCATAGCTGGCTTTCCAGTTTTTGCTTCAACTTTATTGAATGCATTGTATAAGATGGTTTGAGCAGTGCCCTTTTTACCATCGATCATAATTTTGTTAATTAAACGTGTTACTAATTTTGAACTATAAATTGGATCTGGTAACACATCGCGTTTAGCAATATTTCCTCTACGTGGCATTAAAAATCCTCCTTTCTAATGTTTTATAATAATAAGATTTTTTAACGTATTCGAAACTATTTTGATTCTTTTGGTTTCTTTGTACCGTATAATGATCTTCCTTGTTTTCTATCGTTTACACCAGCACAATCTAATGTACCTCTGATGATATGATATCTAACACCTGGTAAATCTTTAACACGTCCACCACGAATTAAAACAGTACTATGCTCTTGTAAGTTGTGACCTTCTCCGCCGATATAAGCTGTGACTTCGTATCCATTTGATAAACGTACACGAGCGTACTTACGTAAAGCTGAGTTAGGTTTTTTAGGTGTCATAGTACCAACACGAGTACAAACACCACGCTTTTGAGCAGCGCTTTGATCTTTTGTTTTCTTTGCGAGTGAATTCCAGCGTTTATTTAATGCTGGTGATTTTGATTTAACAACTGTTTCGGAACGACCGTTACGAACTAATTGGTTAATTGTAGGCATTTTGAATTCTCCTTTCATTTTGTCTTGTAATCCACAACACCGGGTGTTTCATATTTGGTTATAAATAATAGATGCTTTCGCATCATAAACACCGTGTTTTGGCACACGCTTTATTAGTATAATAAATGAAAAACAACTTAACAAGTATTTTTTTAATTTTTTTTATTTTTTTTGAAACACTTGGATAAGTTGTTATTTTTTTTATTACTTTTATTTACTATGTAAATAATAAAATATTTTCAATTATTATTTTCCAAATTTATCTTTATAGTTATTAATTGCTTCTTTAATAATCATCTTTGCTTCATCTACACCTAAAATTTCTGTGACATAAGTAGTTTTTCCTTCTAATTGTTTATAAACTTGGAAAAAATGTTTAATTTCATCTAATAAATGAGGTGCAAGTTCATGGATATTTTTATAGCAATTTAAAGAAGGATCATGAGAACAAATCGCGATAATTTTTTCATCTGCCATCTCTGAATCAATCATTTTAATAACACCGATTGGATAACATTTAACTAAACATAGTGGAACAATAGGTTCTGTACATAGTACTAAAACATCAAGTGGGTCATTATCTCCCGCATAAGTTCTAGGAATAAATCCATAGTTTTGTGGATAGTGAGTTGAAGTAAATAAAACACGATCTAATATAAGTCTTCCTGTTGGTTTATCCAATTCATATTTCATCTTACTACCTTTAGAAATTTCTACACATGCAATAAACTCATCTATGCCAATTCTTTCTTCTTCAATATCTCTCCAAATATTCATACTTCTCTCCTTTATTTATATGTTTTTGCCAAACCACCAATTGATGTTTCTCGATAATTTTTTGATAAATCTAATCCTGTTTCATACATCGTTTCTACTACTAAATCAAATGATATTTTTGATGAGGTAGAATCCATAAAATCAGTGAGTGCAGAAGCTTCAATTGCCCTTAATGCTCCAATCGCATTTCTTTCAATACAAGGTATTTGAACATACCCTGAAATTGGATCACAAGTTAATCCTAATGTATGTTCCATTGCAATTTCTGCTGCTCTTTCAATTATTTCAATATCTTTCCCTTTCAATTGACTAACAAAAGCTGCCCCCATAGATATTGCTGTTCCAATTTCTGCTTGACATCCACATTCTGCTCCACTAATTGAAGCGTTATGCTTAACGATTAATCCAATTAATCCTGCAACCATTAATGCATCAATAATTACTTCATGCGAATATCCTTGTTCTTCATAATAACGAACTAATGCTGGCATAATTCCACAAGATCCGCATGTAGGAGCAGTAACCACTTCTTCTCCAGATGCATTTTCTTCAGATGCAGCAAATGCGTAAGCAGAAATTAATCTTTTTTCTTTTCTAGTTGGATTTTCTTCTGGAACTCCTTTATTATATATTTCTTTAGCTTTTCTTTTTACCTTTAATGAACCTGGTAAAACACCTTCTTTCATTAATCCATTATCAACCATTTCTTTCATCACTATATATATTTTTTCAATATATTCTCTAGTATCGCCACTTTCAAATTTATCAATGTATTCAATTAAAGAAAGATGATTTTCTAGACAGTATTGTTTAATTGATGTGAAGTTTTTGTGTGGATAAACATGTTCACGATATTTATCTGTTTCTCCTTTAATTTGAATTAAACCTCCACCGATAGAATATATAGTAACTTCCTTCTTTTCATTATTTGTTAATGTAATGACAAATTTAATTGTATTAGGATGATCTAATTCTAGTTCTTCATAATTAAAATGAAGTGCATGCGGAATATCCTTAAATGTATTCTCTACAACAACATCTGTTAAATGGCCTTTACCAGTTAACGCTAAAGATCCATATAAAGTCATATCGTAAAATAATGCATCCGGATATTTCTTTAAAATATATCTAACTGCATTTTTGGGACCCATTGTATGTGATGAAGATGGACCATTACCAATTTTATATAGTTCTTTTATTGAATACATAACATTAATACACCTCAAATTTATTATTAATAATAATATTAATTGTGTAAAGAAAAATCGAAGAAAAAACTTCGATTTCATCCATTAATAAATTAATTATCTAACATTTAAAACATAGATATGGTGAATGTATTTTTCCCCATCTCTGTCATATTCAATTTTCTCATTAGAATCAACAAATCCTAATTTTTCAACAACTTTAATTGCATCGATATTTTCAGGATAAATTCTTGCTTCAATACGATCTACATCTAATTTATTCTTAATATGATCAATTAATACTGGTAATGCTTCTGTCATATATCCATTTTTCCAGTGTTTTGGGTAAAGATCAAAGCCAATTCTAACTGTCTTTTTATCGCGTTTATAAGAATGGTACCCAAATGTACCAATTCTTCTATTAATTTCTTTACTAAAAATAATCCAACGATGTTGATTAGATGGTTCTTTTTGAAGGTAAAAATCTATCAAGATTTTTGCTTCATCTATTGAGCTCATTGGTTCATTATTAAATAAATTTTTTGTGACTAAAGGGTGAGAAAAAAGTTTAAGAATAAAATCACTATCTGTGACTTCAACATCACGAATGATTAATCTATCAGTTTCTATTTTTTTCATATATTACCTCCTGTACATGTATAATTCTATTTTAATATAAAATAAATAAAAATTAAAGAGCATATAATATATTATATTTATATAAATATAAAAAAAGTATTTATCGAAATAAACACATAATAAATTCGCTTCCCAATAAATACTTTATATCTTAATTATTCTCGTTTTTACGTCGTTCTAAATCCATCATGATTTCATTATATTTATCTTCATCAATAATATATTTCTTTCTTGCAACAATCCAAGCGATGATAAATAAACAAATAGGAACAATACACATAACTGCAGTTAAACCAATTACTGAGCCAGTAGTAGCTTGTTGGAATAATGATTCAGAATATGCTTTTAATGTATCGACACTTAATCCTGCTATTGGGTCAATAAACTCATAAATTGTAGAAGCAGAATGTCCCATATTTGTTTCTAGATATGTAATACACTCACTTATTGAAGCTAATTTACCTTCTTGTAACATACCTAATACAGTTTCTACATCTCCAACCTTATTTGTAATAACATTTAAACCACAAATAACTAAAGTTAACGCAACGATTCCATATTGAATAGCTCCAGCAAGTTTAACCATAAATGGTCTAATAGTGAATGTAATTGCCGCGTTATTTTTACCTGTTTTCCATTCTCCATATTCGATCGTATTTGTCAACATAACAAGCATTGTTAAGTAAAATACACCTTGGCCGGCAAAGATAAATAATCCTATGATGCATAAGATGATAAATGATACAACTTTTGGTAATCCAGGAATAATAGAAATAGCAAAGAAAACTACATATCCGATTATTAAAGAAATAATGGAAAAATTAATCAATTGTTTTCTCTTCCACTTATTTGCTAATGCTGGATAGATTGCTTGTGAAATCAATGTCCCTACACCATAAATAACTGTGAAAATCGTCATCATTGTTCCACCAGACATCGTTCCATCATTAGTGATATATCCATATTTAAAATAAAAGAAGTTTTGACCAAATGCGTTTAATATTGCACTCCCTAATGAATATAAAAGAATAACAATTGCCATAACCATTAATTGGTTATTGGAAATAAGAATTTTTACCATTCCTTTTAAGGTGACTTTTTCTTGTTTATCTTCATCTTCTTCATGTTTACGTTCAATAAAAGAATCATCTTTATTATCATGAACCCCAAAGAAAACCAATAATTGACATCCAACAAATACTAAAGCACAGACAATTGAAATAATTCTATAAGCCATAACCATACGTCCTGGAGTAAGAATAGGAACAACTCCTCCAGAAATAAAAGCACCTAAAGATGCGAATACTGCAACACTAGTTGTTAATGAATCTCTTTCCTTTTTATCGCTTGTTAAAGCAGGTAATAAATCCCAATAAGAAATATCATTCATTGTAAAAGTCATACCCCATAATAGATACATTACACCGATAAAAGCTACATTTGCCCACCCATTATTGAATCTAACTGTAAACATCAATACCATTACTAAAGCATTAGTAAGAGCACCAATTAAAACCCAAGGACGGTATTTACCAAATTTAGTTTTTGTATTGGTAATTATTGTACCCATCATTGGATCATTAATCGCATCCCAAATACGACATAAAACAATTATTACAGTTAAAACAACAAATTGTTTAGTATCTACAAGTCCTGTAAATTGTAAATAAGTAAGTAAAAACAAGCTTACTAGAGTGTAACACATATCTCTTCCAATACATCCAAGAGATAAGCTCCACTTATTCCTTTTATTAACCATTATCCAGCATCTCCTTTGCCTTTATAATTAAATTATAACCCATTTTTTTGTTTTCACAATTCACTAATTTATAAGACAAATATCATTTTGAGATAAAAATAAAATATTCTATCAAAAAAGAGCTTATTTTCTTCTCTTCTCACTGTTTAATGTGAAATTTAAAGAATAAGCTCTTTAAAATATCTAAATTATTATTGTTTTGTTATTTCTGAAACAACTTGTTTTTCATATGCCATATCATCTTCAATCTTATTACCGTAATAATATGCTGCATATAAGCCTGGACCAACATTTATTCCACATGCTGGTTGAACATCAACAACGAATACTTCTTTTGGATTAAACGCTTCTTTAATTCTTCTAGATAATTCCTCTGCTTGTTCTTTTCTTGCAGTATTAGAAATAAAAATATATTGTTCTTCTGGTTTAATGATTGTTTTACGAATATATTCAATACAGAAATTATATGTTGCTTCTTGTCCTTTTGGTTTATATAAAACTGTTGTCATACCATCATTATTAAAATCACCACAAGGTTTAACTCCAACTAATGTTCCCATGAAAGCTTTAAAATTATTTATTCTTCCTTTTCTTGCTAAGAAATATAAATCTTCCATTGGTCCCATTTGATGGAAACAATTTTTATTTTCATTAATCCAAGAAACAACTTCATCAAATGTCGCACCATTTAATCTTTTCTCACCTGCATAACAACAAATGACACCAAATGCTGTTGAATAACGTAATGAATCAATACATACAATTCTTCTTTCTGGATATTTTTTATCCAACATTTCTTTTGCTTTACAAGAAAAACCATAACTTCCACTTAAAGCACTTGAAATAGTAACGGAAATAATATCTTTACCCTCTTTTAAAAATTTTTCCCAACAAGCAATAAAATCTTCTGGTGTTGGAGTTGATGTAGAAAAAACATTTTTCTTATTCTTCATCATTTTGTAAAAATCTGTTGGATTAGAGTAACCCCATTCTAAATCAGATGGAATATCAGTTCCATCAGGTAAATTTAAGTGACTACGGACGTAATCAACAATTCCAAATCTTTCACGTAATTCTTTAGGGAGATCACATGTAACATCTGGTATAATTACATAATCATTCATATCTTTCTTCTCCTCATAATAAATATTATTATACATATTTTTCTTAATATTGTTATAAATATAACATTTATTTGTTATAATCCCATTATTAAATGGAGGAATTTATATGGAGATATGGCAAATAATATTGATTATTGTTTTTTCAATAATAATCCTATCATTTATTATTATGATAACAATGACTCTTCCAATCGCCAAAAAAGTTTTTAAAGACAACTTGGTTAGAGATTCTAAAGAAAAATGGGGAAGAAGCTGTTCTGCGCCTGATAATGAAGAACAAGTAACAATGTTTAATCGAGGAATAAAATGGGCAAACGAAAACAAAGATAAAATCACTGATTTACATATGGTTAATGATGGATTAAATCTTTACGCTCAATACTTTGATTTTGGTTCAGATAAATGTGTCATTATCTCTCAAGGAAGAACTGAATCATTATTATATTCTTATTACTTTGCTATTCCATATGCAAAACTTGGTTATAATATCTTAGTTATGGATATTAGAGCCCATGGATTAAGTGATGGAATATATAACGCTGTAGGGTTTCAAGAATATAAAGATATATTAAAATGGTCCACTATCCTTCATGATGAATATCACATCAAAGAAATAATATTACATGGTATTTGTATTGGTGCAGCTACATCTATTTATGCGATTACTAGTAAAAACTGCCCTCCTTATATAAATAGAATCATTGTTGATGGAACTTATGTCCATTTTGCCGAAACATTCAAAAGGCATATGATTGTTGATCATCGCCCTATTTTTCCTGTTTATTATGAAGTAATGTTAATGCAAAAATTTAAGGCAAAAACTCACCCTTGGATTGGCCCTATTCATAAAGTAAAAGACATTAAAATTCCAATTTTATTTATCTATACTAAACAAGATCAATTTTCTTTACCAAAAAAAGCAGTTATATTATTTAATAAATGCGGAAGCAGTAATAAAAAACTAGTTTGGTTTGATAAAGGTGCACATTCTCATGTAAGAATTAATGATGAAGAAAAATATGATGCAGAGATTGCTTCTTTCCTTGAAGAAAACAAAAATTATTAATATAAAAAGAGATGGTTAGCCATTTATCTCTTCATCGATAAACTTAACGACATCTCTTACTGTTACAAATAAATCTGATGATATGTTATGAACTTGAATTTGAAATTCTTTTTCAAACGCAATTACCATATATAACATACCGATTGAATTTAACCCAATATCTTCAACAATTCGTGAATCCATTGTTATTTTTGAATAATCTAGTTCTTTATTAAAGGCTAGATTTTTTAATATTTCAATTAATTTATTAAATATTTCTTCCATCTTTTCTACCATCATCTATTTCTTTCATCTTATTGATTCTATCATATAATGTGTTAGAGATTAAATCAATTTCTTCTAAAGATGGAAGTTTGTCTCCAAACATTTCACTAACTTTTATTCTTTCTCCCACATAAATAATCGTTCTTCCCTTTTCCTTTTTTGGTGAAATATATGTTGGAGTAATATCTGTTTTTGTTTGTACTGCAAGTAAAACCGCTCCCTGTTTAAATGATGACAAAGTGTTATCTTTAATAATTCTTCCTTCTGGGAAAATTAATAACGCTCCCCCTCTATTTAATGCATTTTGACATCGTCTTATTGCGTCAATATCATTCTTTGTTCGATCTATTCTAATACACCCAAGGCCTTTTAAAAAAAACGATCTAATTGGATGATTGTCAAATACGATCTCTGCTGCTAAAATATTTAATCTTCTTCTCCAGAATGTATCAACAATAATAAAGACATCAGAAAAGCTAGAATGATTAGAAATAATAATTGATTTACCTTTAACTTTTAAATCTTTTTTATCCTTATAAATCGGTTTTACTCGATAACGGAAATTAGAAAAATAAAATAATATTCTACCTAAATCCCAGAAAAGAAGTCTAAAAATATTTGGCTTTTTAAGTCCTTTTTTCTCTTCTAATAATCTCCCTAAATAAATAATCTTAGTTCTTACAATCTTATTTAAACGCGTGATTTCTTCTTTAGTTGGATTATCACTATTGACATAATCACGTAAATCAATAGGCTCACCAATAATGACATTAGCCCCTTTTTTAAACGAATAATTACCGTCAGTATATACTGGAATAATTGGTGATCCTGTTTTTAAAGCAAGTAAAACATAACTTTCATAAAATTTATCAACTCGTCCATTTAATGATAATTTACCTTCTGGAAAAACTAATAAAACTTTTTCTTTTTCTAATAAACTTTCAGCTTTGGACATGAAGGTTAAATCATGAATTTGACGATCAACTTTAACTGCTCCAATAGACCATAAGATAAAATTTAATAATTTATTTTTTTGATAAACCATTTCACCAACTAAACAATGGATAAATCGCCATGGAAAAACGCCTAAATATAAAACAAAATCTTTTATTGATCGATGATTTGATACAATAATCGCTCTCTTTTTGATATTTCTTCCTTGTATTTTTCTATTCTCGTAATATACCTTTTTTCTAAACATAAAAAAGTATATAGGCCATCCTGTTATTTTAGCAAGCCAAACTAAAAAGTGTCTCATATCTTTTTCCCCACTACTATAGCCAATTCATTGACTGTATTTGCAACCTCATCTTTAGAAAAATTCAAAGAAACATCAAATCGATTAGTTATTTTTGATATCAAATCAAAATAATCTAAACTCGTCCCTCCTAAATCATTGAAAAAATGAGCGTTATTATCTATTTCTTCGATATTTTTGTGTAATACATCAGCAAATATTTCTTTAATTATATCGACTAATTCTAATTCACAATCATCTTTTCTATTCTTTAAATCTTGCATTGTCTTAAAATCAATTAAATTAATTTCTTTATTCTTAATTCCATTTATTAAATAGGATCTACTTACCTTTATCGCTCGTTGAGATGAAATTAAATCATAAGTAAAATAGAAATGCTTAATGCGATAAACTAAATCTAATTGATTATTTAAACTATTTACCTCATCGATTAATTTAATAATCTGCATTTTAGTTGTGCTTCTATCTAATTCAATAACTAGAGATAATTCATCATTATTATCACTATTCTTTAACCCTAAAATTGAATAACGATATGAAGTATTTAAAATAAATTCTTTTTCAATTAAATCAGGATTAATATTTTCTCCTGAATCAGATATAACAATGTCATTATTTCTCCCTAATATATAGAAATATCCTTTATCATCCATTTTACAAACATCGCATGTATTAAAAATATCATCATTATTAATATATTCTCCATCAACACAAAGCTTATATGAAGTAGATTTCCCCTTAACAAATAAAACGTTATCTTTAATATAATACTGGACAGAATCAAGAGGTTTTCCAATTGAATTTAGTAGTCGATACTTTGGTTTGTTCCTTAATTCGACACTTGTAATACCTATCTCACTCATTCCATATCCATTAAATAAAGGATATCCTAATGCATTTATTAATTTAAGTGAAGAATCCTTAATATACGATCCTCCAGAAATACACATTACAACCGAATTTCCAAATAAATTTTCATTTACTTTCTTAAAAATTTTTCTTGCAATAATTTTACCTAAATGAGGAAAAATATTTTGTAATCTAATAGAAAAATCAATCGCTTTATTAAATGTCGTTTCTTTTTTTTCTCCCATTTGATGGACTTTCTTAATAATTTTTTGTTCTATCGTATGCCACAATAACGGGACTGCAAAAACATGCGTTACTTGATGTTTTTTTATAGTTCTAATAATACAATCTGGTGAATAATCTTTTAATAAAACAACTGTTCTACCAAAAAAGCAAAACCAAAAATAACAAGCAATTAATCCAAAAATATGATAAAAAGGAAGAAATGCAAGTAACTTCAAATGTCCTTTATAATGTTTTTTTAGAATCGGATTTCTTTTAATTAAACTTCTTGCATTTAATATTTGTTCTGCGAAGTTTTCTCCCTTATAAAATACTATTTTCTCTTTTAGTGAAGTCGCACTTGTTGAAAGAGCAATCTCATTTCCAAAATGATACTTATATTCATTATTAACCACTAAATCTAATTGATTAAATATTACGGTTTTTACGCCTAAATAAGTATCTTCTTCTAAAGAAATAACATATTGTATATTCAATGTATGCATAATCTTTTCACTTAGAGATTTAGGGTGTCTTAAATTTAATAAATATGGTTTATTCCCACTCATTAATATCGCCCAAAATGTAATAATCCAAGCACTAGAATTTTCCATAGCTAAAGCAATATATTGGTTTTTAATTTGTAGTTTTTGTTCAATAGAAAAAGCTACATCTTTGATTTTATTTTTTATTTGACCATATGTTTCTTCAACTATTTTATATTTATCTTCATATTCAATAAAAATATGATCTTCCATAAGAAACATCACATTAAAAATATCTTCAAATGTTTTATTTGAATTCTCTAATAATCTGCAGTGTTGTCTAACAATCTTATTCTTATTCTCCATACTCATCTAAGTTAACCCTAATTAATTCTTCTTCCTCTTTACTACCAATTGATATCATATAATCATTTTCGATAAAACTATTAAAATTATAATCTAAATAGTTTACTTTTGAAAATAAAGAGATATCTTCAACTTTAATAATGGTTTCTCTTCTAGTCCAATATAGAAAAAAATCTTCTTTATTCTTAATCACAATATCATTGAATTTAGTTATTGCTTTTTCATTATAATCTTCTTTTATTTTTTCAATATCTACCCCATGATTTATTTTAGATAATGATACTAAAACATATTCTTCGTCGTGTGACATTGACACATAAAAGTCTTTTAATAATGGTTTTCCATTAATAGAAAAAAACACTTGATTTAATATGTTTTTTCCAATTACCTTTTCCATTAATTTTCCAAGAGATATCCAAGCATAAGTAGATATATCTTTTTGCTTTTTCAAATGATATTTTTCTAAATGCGAAACAATGTTTGAAGGTAAATTTACATAATCCAAATCTTTAAATTTTCTTAAAGAATAATATATCTTTTCCATATTAATTAAATTCTTCTTCTAATAAAGAAATAAAATTATTTTCATATAGTTTAACAATCTTATCTATACAACTAATAACTGTACTAGATGATGCAACTCCATGTCCTTTAACAATGATTTCTTTAGTTCCTAAAAATACTGAGCCACCTTGGCTATTATATCCATAACGTTTGTAAATTGCTATTTTAGCTTGTTCCAATAATGGATCATTTCCAATTTTATCTAATATGTCCATCGCAGAATACGCGACACTTTCCGCGTTTTTTAAAATAATATTCCCAACAAACCCATCGCATACAACTACATCAATATTGGGTTTAAAAACATCATTTCCTTCAATATTTCCGATGAAATTAAGATCTGATTTTTTTAATAAATTAAATGCTTTTTTTGTCACTTCGTTTCCTTTATGATCTTCTTTTCCTACAGATAACAATCCTACTCTAGGTGATTCATTATGATATAAAGATTTAATATAAGCACTACCTGCTTTAGCAATATTTAATAAATCATTTTCTTTAACATCAATATTCGCTCCACAATCAGTAAGACATAAAGGAGAAGAGTCAAATTTGATTAATTCTGCAGCTAAAAAAGGAAATCGTAAACCTTTAAATAATCCAATTTTAAAAATGCTTCCAACTAATAAACATCCAGTACTTCCACAAGAAAATAAACCAATATTATTTTCATCATTTAATGCAGTTAAAGCTTTAACCATTGATGTATTTTCTTTATCATGTAATAACGACATTGGATTATCAAGATTAGTTATTTCTTCCATCGCATCAATTATTAAATATCTATCCTCTGGTATTTGATTTTTTTCACATAGAGAAATAATATTAGCTGCATGACCGACAAATAAAACATCGTAGTTTTGATGGTTTTTCATCCATTCAATCGCACCTAAAACGATTTCATTTTCTCCATTGTCTCCACCTAAAGTATCAATAATAATTCTTTTCATATTAAATCACCCCTATTAAATAGTGATATACATCTTGACCACCATATATCAAACCTATTTCAACATTTGGATAGTTATCATAGATTGTCGATTCAATTTCCTCTAGTTCATATTTTTCTTCTTGTCCAACAAAAATTACAATACTATGAGATTCTAAATCATCAATTTTTCCTAATAAAGAAATTAAACATTCAAGTGAATTAGTATTATTTACAACTAAGTTTTCATCGCAAAAACCAATATATTCGCCTTCTTTAATAGTTAATTCATTAATAGATGAGTCTCTAATTGCTTTAGTGATTTTACAAGAAAGAACTGCTTGCTTTCCTTCAATTAATTCTTGTGTAATTTGCTTTTCTTCACCATTAGGATCAGTCATACAAGATAGGGCAAAATATCCTTCAACAAGAGTTTTTGTATCAATAACTATAACATTCTTATCTTTTGTCAATTCCTTTGCTTGTAACGCTGCTAACAAGATATTTTTATTGTTTGGTAAAACAAAAATGTTATCTGCATCTACTAATTCAAAAGCATCCATAATCTCTTGACAAGAAGTATTCATTGTTTGTCCACCATTAATAATTACATCAACATTCAAATCGTTAAAAATTGTTTCAAAGCCGTCTCCTGTTGAAATAGAAATAATCGCATTCTTTTTATGCTTTTTTGCTTTCTTATTCTTTTTCTTAACCTCTTGATTTTGTAAAGACATATTTTCTATTTTTAATGAAATAAATTCACCATATTTATGGGCAAAGTTAATAACGTCACCTGGTTCTTTAGTATGAATATGAACTTTAACTAATGAATCATCTTTTATACAAACAATCGAATCTCCCATTTCTTCTAGTTTCTTGATGAATTTTTCTTTATCAAAAGAAGAAAGATTATTCTTTGCTAAAAAAACAATAAACTCAGTACAATAACCATAGTTTATTCCATCTTCTAAAGATATTTGTTTATTATTAACTTCTCCATTTTTATCAATGTGATCCAAATCCGTATTAGATTCAATAGTTACACCTTTAAAAGCTTCATACATACCTTCAATAATATAAAGCCATCCTTTACCCCCAGAATCTACTACATCTGCTTCTAATAAAACTGGAAGCATCATTTTTGTTTGAGGAATAACAATTTTTAATTCTTGAATATAAATAGAAAAAAATTCATCTAAAGATGAATAATTATTTTTCACCTTTTCTAAAGGTATTCTAAAACAAGTTAAAATAGTCCCTTCTTTAGGAGATACTACCGAGTTATAAGCATATTCAACACCACTTTCAAAAGCAGCATATATATTGTTAACATCTAAACAATCAAAATTTTTTAAAACAAAAGCTAATCCATTAAAGAATTGCGATAAAATTACTCCTGAATTCCCTCTTGCAGATAATAAACAATTTCTAGCAAATATAGAACACATATCACAAAAAGAATCTACTTGAGAGATGGAAGAAACTCCACCTGCTAAAGTTGTTCTCATATTTGTTCCTGTATCACCATCTGGAACAGGAAATACATTTAATTCATTGATTTCTTTAACATTATTGGAAAGATTATTTACTCCATTTAACATCATATCTTTGAATAATTTTGCAGTTATTTTATCTTGCATAAAATACATTTACTCCTATTAATCATTTTTATCATCTACTTGACCAATCTTTTTAAAATAATTAGGTAAGAAGAAACTTGCGATTAAAGATCCTAAAATACCAACTGATACAATTGTTGTTAATAAAAATGATAATCCATCATCTTTTAAATTAATCCAAACTAATCCGGTTGCAATCGCAGTAACTGCTCCAGAAACTAATCCTTGAACAGCAAAATACATTGCTGGATGAGATTTTCCAGTTTTCTTTGCTTCATCTGATGCAATTTGACTTGGGATTGAATATCCAACCGAGAAAAACGCACCAATACCAATGGAACTGACTAATCCTCCTACACAAGCAATTACTAATCGAATTGTATCATCTGTAATAATATTTTTATTACATATTGTCATAATAATCATCGCGATTAAAAAGGAAGACAAAGCATAAATATACCCTGCTTTAAATCCATATTTATTTACCATCTTGTTATAAATTATTAACATAAATGGTGCAGGTACAAATGCACAAGCCATAATAATGGTAATATTAATACCAGTAAATCCCATCGTTCCTGAATAATAAACATTTTGTCCTGTTAAAAATATTTGTAATCCGAATTGTAACAAACTAAAAGCAATCATCCAAATCCAGAAAACTTTATTCTTAAAAGTGTATTTTAAAGATTCAAAAAATCCAACTTCTTCTTCACTCTTTTCAAATTCCATTAATTGTCCTTCTACTTCAACAATTTCTTTTTCTTCTTGTTTTTTTACCCGATTATCTTTTTCTTTAATTAGGAAAATTGGAATAAGCATAGTTAAAGAAATAGGTAACATTATTAATGCAATTACTCGAATATTTAAATTACCAATTAATAATGGAATTAATGCATAGCCAAGAACAAAATATACAATATCAAAAGTTGATTTATAATTTGATAATCTTATACGATCTTTATCATTATCAACAATCTCAGAAAAAGTTGCATAATAAGTAACCATTACTGTGGTATATGAAATATAGAATCCACATAGAATTACTCCAAACCAAATGGTATTACCTAATAAATAACCAATAGTATCGGAAGTAGCATTTGGAAAAATAGGTACTAAGAATAAGCAATAGAAAATAATCATTGGAATAAGTCCAATTAGAATAAATAGTCTTCTTTTGCCGAATCTAGATTTAAAATTATCTGCTACTCCGGCAATAGGAATATCAATAACACCATCAATAATTTTAGCGATAGTAACCATAATACTCCATACAAAAGCAACAATAATTGTCTTATTCAAATATGTCCAATTTTCAATATTTTTGTCAAATCCTTCAATCATTAATGCATCACATAAATATGATCCCATTATCATATTGAGTAAATTACAACCAAGACCAGAAAGACTATATAAAAGAATTAACCCTTTGCTTTTAATTTTTCTCATCAAATACCTCATTTAATAGAACTATTTATTATGTTCTTTTTCAATAATATCACGAGCAACCCATACACCATTTGCACCAGCTTGCGCTAAACCTCTAGTGATACCTGCTCCGTCGCCGCCTACATATAAATTCTTGATTTTGGTTTCAAATTTATCATTTACTTCTGGACGTTCTGAATAGAATTTTGCTTCAACACCATAAAATAATGTATGGTCATTTGCAATACCTGGAGTAACTTTATCTAAAGCTTCAATCATTTCTATTAAAGATTTCATTGTATTATATGGTAATACTAAGCCTAAATCACCAGGGATTGCTTCTTTTAATGTAGGTGTAACAAATCCTTCAGAAATACGTTTTTCTGTTGATCTACGTCCTTTTTTAATGTCGCCATATTTTTGAACAATAACGGCACCATTACTCAATTTATTTGCAATTCTTGATAATCTAATACCATAAACGTTCGCATCTTTAAATGGTTCATCAAATTCTTGAGAAACTAATAAAGCAAAATTTGTATTTTTTGAACCGAGTTTTGGATCATGGTATGAGTGTCCATTACAAACCATTGTTCCATTATGATTTTCAATAACGACATGACCAGATGGATTTGAACAGAATGTTCTTACTGTTGTACCAACTGAAGTATTAAAGATGAATTTTCCTTCATATAAATATTTATTAATATCTGACATAATAACGTCATTTGTTTCAACTCTTACACCAATATCAACACGATTATTATGGAATTCAACACCATGAGAAGATAATGCTTTTGTTAACCATTCTGAGCCATTTCTACCGACACCTAAGAAGACATATTTAGCACCGATTACTTCATCATTTGCTAATCTAATACCTTTAACGACTCCATCTTCAATAACAACATCTTTAACTTCTGTACAAAATGCATAATCAACATGAGGTTTCATATATTCATAAATTGATTGTAATACTTTTAAATTTATTTCTGTTCCTAAATGT
Source organism: Caryophanales bacterium (assembly GCA_029006735.1). GTDB lineage: Bacteria > Bacillota_I > Bacilli_A > RFN20 > CAG-449 > UBA3210. The sequence continues at coordinate 14,801 of JAQXGN010000006.1, read as the reverse complement.
CTTACTTGGCTTCTTAATAATTTTAAGCCTGCACCGATAGCTTTCTTTTCAATTTCAATTACTTCTGGAGTGTATGGATCAGTTAATTCGTTTGGAGCACCATGTTCTAAGTTGATTTCATCAACATATTTAATTAAATCTAATACTATATCCTCTGGTAAATAATCAGTCATCCAACCACCAAATTCACTTGTGATATTAAATTTACCATCAGAATAAGCGCCTGAGCCGCCAAATCCTGCGGTCATAGAACATGCTGGTAAACAGCCAGATTCCCCTGAAGGATTTACTGGACAGTGTTTTAATTTACCTTGTAAAATAGGGCAATTTCTTTTATAAATGTCTCTCCCTTTATCAATTAATAAAACTTTTAAATCAGGTGCCTTTCGAATAAATTCATATGTTGAATAAATTCCAGCCGGGCCTGCTCCGACAATAATAACATCATAATTCTTTTCCATATAGTTTCTCCTCTCTAATTAATAAATTTCTCTTCTTACAATTGTTTGATATTTATCTGGTCCAACTGAAAAAATAACAACTGGAACCCCTAAAATTTCTTCAATCTTATTAATATATCTTTGACAATTTATTGGTAATTCATCGAATGAATGGACTCCTGTAATATCTTCATCCCAACCATCCATTTCAATATAATGTGGTTTACACCTAGCAAAATCATCGATTTTTGCACTTGGTGCATAAATTATTTTACCATCTAATTCATAATAGTCGCAAATCTTTAATTTTTTTATTCCTGATAATACATCAAGAAGCATCATTGATAAACCTGTAAAGCCATTAACATTACATGAATATTTCATAATGACTGCATCATACCATCCTATTCTTCTTGGACGTTTTGTAGTTGCACCATATTCATTAGCACGATCTCTAATTTCTTGCGCTAATTCAACATTATCGTTCATTTCTGTTGGGAAAGGGCCTTCTCCAACTCTTGTTGTATATGCTTTAGTAACACCGATAATTTCGTCTATTTTTGTTGGACCTAATCCTGAACCAGTAGATACTCCACCTGAAGAAGGATTAGATGAAGTAACAAAAGGATATGTACCAAAATCAATATCTAGCAATGTTCCTTGAGCTCCCTCAAATAAAATCTTTGCTCCATTATCATATGCATCATTAATCATACTAATAGTATCACAAACCATTGGTCTAATTGCATCAGCGACTTTTTGATACTCTTGATAACTTGTTTCAAAATCAATAGTAGGAGAATTATATCTTGCAAGTTCTTCGTTTTTGATTTTTAAAACATCACGATAAATCTCTTTAAAATCTTTACTGATAAAATCGCACATACGGATTCCCATTCTTGCTACTTTATCTGTATAGCATGGACCAATACCTTTTTTAGTTGTACCAATCTTTCTTGCGCCTAATCTATCTTCTTGAATTCCATCTAAAGTTCTATGGTAATCAAATAGAACATTTGCACGATCAGAAATGTATAGATTGTTACATTCAAAACCTGATTCTTTTAATACTGCCATTTCTTCAAGCAATGCTTTTGGATTTACAACACATCCATTTCCTAAAACGTTCTTAATTGATGGTTTAAAAATTCCTGATGGAACAATATGTAGTTTATATGTATTTCCATTAAATACAATTGTATGTCCGGCATTATCTCCTCCAGAAAAACGTACTACCATATCCGATTGTTCACCAAGATAATTGGTAATTTTACCTTTACCTTCATCGCCCCAGACTCCACCAGTTACAACAACAGATTTTCCTTTTTTCTTCATAAAATCCACTTCCTTTTTATTCAATTCCTACACTTTGTAGAATTTTATCAACATTAACTAAATATCGATTCAAATCAAATATTTCTTCAATTTGATTTTCACTAAGCCAACCAGTTTCTCTTATTAAATCTTTAAATGAAATCTTTTCATTTAATGCTTTAAATGCAATAGGTTGAATTTTATCATATGCATCTTCTCTAACCCATCCTAAAGAAACTAGGTAATTTAATACTGCTCCTGAAAAAATAACACCATGAGTAAGATAAATATCTTCAATCATTTTTTCTTTAAACACGACTAGGTTTTCTAATATCTTACTAAATCTATTGAGCATATAATCAAGAAGAATAGTTGAATCTGCCATAATAATTCTTTCTGCACTACTATGAGAAATATCTCTTTCATGCCATAAAACATTATTATCTAAGGCGGTATTTACATATGCTTTAATAACTCTTGCACATCCACAAATATTTTCACTGCCAATTGGATTTCTTTTATGTGGCATTGCCGAAGAACCTTTTTGTCCTTTTGAGAAGCCTTCTTCTACTTCATGAACTTCTTGACGAGATAAATTACGAATTTCAGTTGCCATCTTTTCTAGACACGAAGCAATTAATGAAAGAACTGAAATATAATAAGCATGTCTATCTCTTGATAATACTTGTGTAGAAATATTTGCTCTTTGTAAACCTAATTCATCAGAAACCATTTGTTCAATTTCAATAGAAGTAGTTACATAATTACCTACTGCACCGGATAATTTACACACTTCAACATCTTTTCTTGCTTCTAAAAATCTTTTATAGTCTCGTAATAATTCGTCATACCATAATGCATACTTTAATCCAAACGAAGTAATTTCTGCATGCATTCCATGGGTTCTACCCATTATTGGAGTATTTTTATATTCCTTAGCTTTTTGTGCTAAAATATTTAACATTTTTTCTAAATCTTCTTGGATAATATCATTTGCTTGTTTAAATAAAATACCATTTGCAGTATCAACAACATCAGTAGAAGTAAGACCATAGTGAACCCACTTTTTTTCTTCTCCTAATGATTCAGAGACATTTCTTGTAAAAGCGATAACATCGTGTTTTGTTTGTTGTTCTAATTCTAAAATACGATCAATACTAATTTTTGCATTATTTTTTATTTTTAGATAATCTTCATATGGAACTACTCCCGTTTGACTAAAAGCGTGAGTGGATGCAATTTCAACTTGTAAAAATGCTTCGAACTTACTTTTATCTTCCCATATTTTTTTCATTTTTGGTAATGTGTATCTTTCAATCATAGGCAATTCTCCTTTTCAATAATACCATTATTTATGATTAACATAAATAAAAATATTAAAATAATAACTCAACCATAAATATTGTTAATGGAATAGCTAATATTGACATAATTGTCGACATTAATATAGCATCACTTGTTATTAATTTTCCCCTATTAAAGCTAACACAATAAGCGTTCATCGTCACACTAACCGGTGAAGCAAAACAAATACAAATTGTAGCAATAGTAGCTTTAGTAAAATGGAATACATTTGTTTCTTTGAAAACAAACTGCCACAATAAACATAATAGAATTGCAATAAGTGGCGATAAAAAGCTTTTCATAGCTGAAACAATATAACTTGTTGCATTAGAAAAAGCACTTTTCAATTCGGTTGTAGCCAAAGTACAACCAACTAATAACATTCCTAGTGGAATAGAAAGCTTCCCAATTGTATTTATTACTGTATATAGCCAAGGGAGTGTATAATCGATTCTAAATATTGAAACCATTTTCCCATCTATTTCAATTTTTGGTAAAAGAGGCTGTGTTCCCCAAACGATTAAACCAATAATCATACAAATCATGATTGGATTTAAAAAGGTATTTTTCAACGTATTACCAATTGATTTAGCATCAATTTTTGCACTAGAAATAACAAAATATGCATAAATATATAAGAACAATCTAAAAGAAAAAATTGCCATATTTGCAGATGACAATACACTATCTCCATATATTGCGCTTGCAACTGGAAGACCAAATAGAGTTACTTGTCCAATGGCAAAAATAACTCGATATATTCCTCTATCTTCTTTAGGATATGGTAAAAAGAATATTCTCCCTAACAATAATATGACCACATATACAATAAAAGTAAAAATAAATACTCCGAATTGTTCAAAATCAAAATCAGAAATAAAACCAACTAAAGCTAAACATGGTAAAGTTAATTTCATACATAGAGTAGTTAATACTTTAGCTGCACCTTCACCAAACCATCCTTTTTTTGTAAAGAAAAAACCTATTGCAATCATTAATATCGTTAATACAATAGCAGAAATAAAATTTGGATTAGCTAATGCTTGAAGTGCTTTTTCCATATGCTTACCTCAACCACTATATTTTAAAAAAATATAAAATTAGTTTCAAGAAAAAAATACACAATTCTATTGCTAGTTATTTTCCCTTTTTAATTTACTTTATTAGTTAAATCGTTTATGCTAATTACAGCATAACTTAGCGGAGGGTAATATGAAAAAGAAGAAAAATAAATGGTGTCACTTTCGCCATAAAGTTTGGTTTGCAACTTTACGTCCTATCTTTAGATTACTTTGTAAAATAAAATATAATTTTAAGGGAATACCTTATAAAGGACCTAAAAATCAAAACTATATCATTATTTCTAATCATACATGCACTTTAGACCCATTCTTTATTAGCCTATCCCTAAAAGAACCTATCTATTATGTTGCAAGTGATGATATTTTTAAAAATCGATTCGCATCTAAGTTTATGGAACATTGCGTCGCGCCTATTCCTATTAGAAAAGGATCTATTGATTTAGGATGTATTAAACAATGTGTTTCCATCGCAAAAGAAGGTGGAAATATTGGATTATTCCCTGAAGGAAATAGGACTTTTTCCGGAGAATTAGGTAATATAGAATTATCATTAGTAAAATTTGTTCGTTTATTAAAATTACCTTTATTAATTTATTATATTGATGGAGGTTATGGTATTGATCCACGTTGGGGAAAAGGTGGAAGAAAATCAAATGGTGCTAATGGTAGAGTTGTAAAAGAATTATCAATCGAAGAAATTAAATCCTTAAAAGATGATGAATTATTAAAGATTGTCGTTGATAATTTATCACAAGCACCTTCTTCTAATTTAAAATATCGCTCAAAAAACAACGCTGAATATTTAGAAAGAGTTCTATTTATTTGTCCAGAGTGCCATTCTTTTGAGTCTATCTCTTCTAATAAAGATATGGTCTATTGTACTTGTGGATTAAAATTAAAATATAATGAAAACATGACTTTTTCTAAAGAAAACGGCCCTTTTGCATTAAAAAAAGTAAATGACTGGATAAGATTCCAAAAAGATTGTTTAAAAGATTATGTAGTCGAAGATAATAAAGTTCTTCTTTCTGATAACAATGTAGATTTGATTCTTGTAGCAAAAGGAAAACAAAAAGAAAGAATTGATACAGGAAGATTAGAAATGTATAGTGATCACTTCTCTATTGTTGGTAAAGAAACGCATATATTTAATTTTAAAGATATTTCAAATGTTGTTAATCAAGGAAAACATAAAGTTCTCTTTTATATTGGTGAAAATTATTATCAGTTCAATGGAGAACCTAGATTTTCAAGTTATAAATATTATTTAATGTATAATAGAATACAAAATACACTAGACAATACATTATAAAGAGTATTAGCTGATGATAAAGGCAAATATAATAAGGAGGATTTATGTGGAAAACTAAAAGACATGTGATAATGAATACATTAATTAGACCAATATTAAAAGTTATTCTTTTTAGTAAGAATAATTTTAAAAGTAAAGTATATAAATTAGATGATTCAAGAAACTATTTAATATTGGCTAATCACCAAACAACATGGGATCCATTATTACTTTATTGTTCATTCAAAAACTTAAAATATCCAGTAATGGCAAAGGATTTTATTCCACATAAATATCGTAGATTAGTAGAAAAATGGGTTGGTCCAATTTATAAAGCCAAAACATTAAAAGATTTAACTGCAGTAAAAAATATGCTTCAAGTATGTAAAGAAGGTAATATTATCTATCTTTATCCTGAAGGAAATAGAACATTCTCTGGTGAACTTTGTTATATCGCAGAATCAACTATAAAATTAATACAAAAAGTAAAAGTAGATATTGTATTTTACAATTTCCATGGTGGTTTTGGTAAAGATTCTCGTTTTTCTAAAGTTCCTTCAAAAGGTAAATTCTATGGTGAAATTAGAAAAATAGTAACTCGAGAAGAGATTAATAAAATGACCTTTGAAGAATTATATAGATGTGTAATTGAGAATTTAACTGTTATTGAAGCTCCTTCTTCATCAGACTATATTTCTTCTACACGTGCTGAATATTTAGAAAGGGTTTTATATCGTTGTCCAATATGTGGAGAAATCTCTACTTTACATAGTAAAGGAAATGAAATATCTTGTTCTTCTTGTGGGTTAACCGCTGAATATTTACCTAACTTAACGTTTAAAGCAAACAAAAAGGAATTCAAACATAAGACAGTTGCCGATTGGTATAAAGAGCAAGAAACTTATGTAAGAGATTATCAAATTGAGAATGATGCTTGTATTTATCAAGATGAAGATACAATATTACATAAACTAAATTTAAATAGTGATGATGAACTTCTTGATCAAGGAAAACTTATATTTACTTCATCTTATATTCAAATTGGAAATTCTAAATTTAATTTTGATGATATAAAAGAAATGACTGTTTCTGGAAAACAAACGTTAATATTCTATGTCGATTTAGATTCTTATCGAATTTCTTCAAGCACTGAAGGATTTAATTGTGTAAAATATTTACAAATGTATTATCACATAAGAAATAAACAAAATAATTTCAATGATGATTTCTTAGGAATATAAAATAAAAAGTGCGAATACACGCACTTTTTTAATATCATTATTTTATTTTTCTATAATATTTAATAACAAATTCTTCCCGTGGATCTTCTTTAAACAATTCAAATTTATCTTTATATTCTGGGAAATAAATATTGCCAACATACTCTTTCTTTACTTCCGAAATGATTAATTCATCACAATGTTCTAACATTTGACGATAAATGGATGCTCCCCCACAAATAAATACTACTTCCTCGCTATTTTTATATCTTTCGATAATTTCATCGATTGATGTGACAACTTCACACCCTGGAGCGTCAAAGTCTTTTGAAAAATTAAGAACAACATTTTTTCTATTAGGTAAAGCGTGTCCAATTGATTTATAAGTAGTACTACCATAAACAATAGTATGTCCTAATGTCGTTTGTTTAAAATGCTTGAAATCTTCCGATATATGCCAGGGAATATCTGGACCATTACCAATAATTCTATTTGGATCGTGTGCAACAATAATTTTAAACATTATACAGATACCTTGCCTTTAATTGCAGGATATGGATCATAATCAACAATTTCAAAATCTTCATATTTATAATCAACAACACTACTATGATGATTTTTAATAATTAATCTAGGCAATTTTCTTGGCTCTCTTTCAAGTTGTTGTTTAATTAAATCTACATGGTCTAAATAGATGTGTGCATCACCAAAAGTATGAACAAATTCACCAACTTCATATCCACAAGTATCTGCCATAATAGCAAGTAATGTTGAATATGATGCAATATTAAATGGAACACCTAAAAATATATCTGCACTTCTTTGATATAATTGACAAGATAACTTTTTACCATCACCAGAAACATAGAATTGAACAAATGCATGACATGGAGGTAAAGCCATTTTATCTATTTCTTTTGGATTCCATGCACAAATAATATGTCTTCTTGAAAATGGATTTTCCTTTAAGTCTTTTTCAAGTTTCAATAATTGGTCTACACCAAAGAAATCTCTCCATTGTTTGCCATATACAGGGCCTAAATTGCCGTGTTTATTTGCAAAATCCTCATCGTTTTTTATTTTTTCAATGAATTCTTCTATTGTTTCCCCTTGATAGTCATTTGATTCACAATATGCTTTATATGGCCATTCATTCCAAATTCTAATATTTTGTAATACTAGTGGTCTAATATTAGTAGATCCAGAAATAATCCATAATAATTCACCTAATACTGCCTTATAAAAAACTTTTTTTGTTGTTAATAAAGGAAAGCCTTCACTTAAATCGCAACGAAATTGTTCCCCAAAATAAGAAATCGTTCCAGTTCCTGTACGATCTTTTTTTACCATGCCATTATCTAATACATGGCGACATAAATCTAAATATTGTTTCATAATTAATCACCCTTAAATTAATTTTATAACATACGAAATATAAATTAAAGAATAAAGTATTTATTCTTCAATAAAAAAGCTATCGTTATGAAATATTCATTCGATAGCTCATTATTTATAGATTTTTTGAAATCTTTTGAAGTAGTTCATCAATCATCACTGGTTTTGAAATGTGATCATTCATCCCTACTGAAATTGATTTTTCAATATCATCTTTGAATGCATTCGCGGATAAAGCAATAATTGGTATTTTTTTACAAACTGGATTATCCATTAATCTAACTATCTTTGTTGCATCCCATCCATTCATTTTTGGCATTTGAATATCACACAATACAAGATCGATTTCTCCTTCTTTTATAGTTTTCATATATTCTACAAAATCAGTTCCATCTTCTAAAGAAATAACTTCCGCGCCTTTATCTTTTAACATAGATGAAATAACTTCTCTATTTATAAAGTTGTCTTCAACAGATAAAATTCTTAATCCAGTAATATCGATAATTTTTGTTTCTATTTCTTTATCTTCTTCAATTTCAGCTTCCGATACTTTTACATCAACAGTGATAATAAATTTTGTTCCTTTACCAATTTTAGAGTTACATTCAATATTACCATTCATTAAATCAATATGGGTTTTTGCAATCGCTAATCCTAAGCCAGTACCTTCAATACTGCTTTTAGTTGTATTAGCTTCTCTTTCGAAAGGTTCAAATAGTTTTTCTTGGAATTTTTCACTCATTCCAATACCATCATCCTCAACTTCAAATCTTAATATTACTCTACCTTTTTGATGCGAAAACTCTTGAGAAACAATAACTTTTACATTTCCTTTTGAAGGAGTATATTTAAATGCATTATTAATAATATTTAATACTGCATTACTTAGTTTATTTCCATCAATAATTACATTAGGATAAATAATATTCTTTTGCAAAAAGGTTAAATGAATATTTTTAGTCTCCGCTTGAGTAAAACTCATCACACGTAATTCTTCAACAAATTTTAAGAAATTTACATCAGTTATATCTAATCTATCTTTACCCGATTCAATTCTATTTAAATCAAGAACTTCATTAATAAGAGTCAATAAGTGTGATGTTGAGGTTTCAATCTTTTCTAGTGCGTCTTTAACTTTTAACCGGTCATCAATATGTTCTTTAGCAATTCCTGTCATACCCACAATTGCATTTAATGGAGTTCTTATATCATGAGAAATATTCGATAAAAAATCTGTTTTTGATTGAGATGCTTCTTTTGCTTCATTTAAAGCAGAAATTAGAATCTCGCGTTGACGATTTTCTTCTTCTTTTTGACGAGATATATCATAGCAAATAATTAACGCATATGTTTCATTTGATGAAATATCCTTAGTAAGCAAAACTGATGTTCTTAAATATCTTATTTTATTATTTGGAAATTTGAATTCAAATTCACCTTCAACTTGTTTATTTCCTGAAGCATATGCTTCACGTAACGCTTCTAGATTTAATTTAGAAATATATGTTTCTTTCGTACTTTCGGATAAGAATGGAATAAAATACTTATGGAATTCATTATAATCAGTACAAGTTCTTAAACTATCAAGTCCAACCATCTCATTATCAGTATTATCTTTTTTATATGTGATTCCATTAACAATTTGTCCTTGCGACAACAGTACTGAAAAAGTTAAAAATGCTTTTGATTTCAATGCTTCAAAATATTGAGTTTCATTTCTTAATGAGATTTCTAAACGATTATTAATTTCCTCAAGTTTTCTTTGTTCATTTCTTTGTTCTGTTACATCTCTACTTAATATATAACAATATTTTGATCCTGAAATTACAATCGCAATAACTCTAATCTCCTGCCAACAGGTACACATAGAATTAATTGGAAATTCACCATTTACTAATAATTTATTTGGTTCAAAATTGCGAAGAAGAGTTTCTCTATTAATCAAATCATATAATAATTTATTGAATGGTTCTGGTAGTGAATTACATACAATTTGGCTTGCTTGGTCGTATGATTTACAATTTGCAACATTTTCAAAAGTAACTTTATTATAATCATTTTGAAACAATTCCCAAGTATCTTCCTTCAAACTAACTTCAATAATAAAGTCATGTGATAATTGCATTAATTTTACTAAAGAATTATTAATTTGTTCTCTTCTATATGCCATTCTATCAAGAAATCCCTCATATGAAGAGGAAATATCTCTTGAAGAAAATACACCAAAAAAATCTCCATTATTTTTATCATAAAATAAGCCGATTCTTTGAACAGATTGAAACTTACGATCCTTTTCTTTCATTACAGTAACTACACGATATTCAGTTTCTCCATTTTCATATACTTCTTCTAATAATTCTTTAGTGATATTACTTAGTTCTTTAATTTCAAACATATCAGAATATCTTTTAAAGAATTCTTCTATTGTAAGTTCATTACTTGTGAGTTTAATCTTATCAACAAAAGATGGATCACCATCATATTTTGCTGTTTTAAGTAAAACAACATTATTTTTAATATCAATTAATACAACAAATTTGTTTCCATTTACCAAAACATCATAAATCCTTGATAAGTTTTCAATCTTTCTTTGATAAAAAGCCTTTCTCTTTTTACTTAATAGGTAATAAACTATAACAATTGCTGTAATAACTAAAAAACCTGGCAAAAAAATGTACAATGAGTTAAGCAAAAAAGAATCCATTCCCAATACGAAAGTAACTATAAAAGTCGCAATAAAAATAAACACTACAGCTGTAATATATATAACTAATGGTAATGTAAAATTATTTTTCTTTTTCATCGCTTCTTCCTCTAAAATTATGATATATTTTTCATTTCTAAAAAACAATTGATTTTGATTGTTATACACAATTACTTATTGTTTGAAAAGTTAAAAAAACATAATGAAAGTTTTTTAACTGTTTCTTTTATATATTTGATTAATACTTTTCAAAAGAAAAAATATATTGTATAGTAATGAAGTAGGAGAATTGAAATATGCAAGAAAACGCTTCTAAATCAACATTAAAAAGATTGCCTTTTTATCTTGATGTTTTAAAAAAGAAAAAGAAAAACGGTGAAGAATATGTTTCTTCTAGCCAAATAGCAAAAGAACTAAACTTAAATGATGTTCAAGTAAGAAAAGACTTAGCAACTGCAAGTAAGCTTGGTGGAAAACCAAAAGTTGGTTATGAGATCAACGAGCTAATCTCTGATATTAATACTTATCTAGGATGTAATAGAATAGATAAAGCTGTATTAGTAGGTGTTGGTTCATTAGGTAAAGCTTTATTAGGTTATAAGGGATTCCTTGAATATGGTTTAGAAATTGTTGCTGCTTTTGACAATTATCCATCTGTTATTGGTGATGAAATTAAAGGTATTAAAGTATTTTCTATGGATAAATTAGCCTTATCCATTAAAGAAAACAACATTAAAATTGGTATCATCACTGTACCTGCATCTGCTGCTCAAAAAATATGTGATCAATTAGTCGATGCTGGATGTAAAGCAATATGGAATTTTGCACCAACAAAACTTAATGTTCCTTTAGATGTTGTCATCCAAAACGAGAATATGGCTTCTTCATTAGCTATTTTATCTAGACATTTAAATAATAAAAAGTAAAATTAAATTTAAGAAGATGATATAAATATCATCTTTTTTTATTTTCAAATTAATTAGTATCTTTTTATCAATTATTATAAATAATTGTTTACATAATTAATTTTTAATGATAAAATAATAGGCGTCTAATAAGGGAGGACTTAATAAATTATGAAGACAAATAAATTATTATTAGTTGCAGCACTCGCATCTGTCGGTGTATTAGCTTCATGTGGCGGAAATCCAGTTAAAGATGAAGCAAAAGATATCGAATTAGGCGTTGGTTATGTTACAAGCTGGAATGGCAAACAAATGGATACAACAGTTGTTTCAGCAGTTTTCGACAAAGCTACAGGTAAAGTATTATCAGCACAAGCTGACGTTACACAAACAAAATTTGCAGTAGCTACAGCAGAAAATGGTACTAAATCTGTTAACAAAACAGCAGGCGAAAAATCAAAACAAGAATTAGGTACAGACTACGGTATGAAAGACCATGGCAATGCTATTGCTGAAGTTTATGAACAAATCAATACTTGGGCAGCATATACTGTTGGTAAAACAGTTGCAGAAGTCAAAGCTACAGAAAAAGTTACTGAAGACGGCGAACACCATGCTGGTAGCCCAGTAAATATGGCTGGTTGTACAATCGTAGTTACAGCATTCGAAGATGCTTTAGCAAATGCATATGCACATAAAGTTGATGCAGGTAAAGCAAAAACTGTAAAAGCTGGTGTTGGTATGATCGATGGTGGCGTATCATCAAAAGGCGAAGCATCATTACTCATTTCAGGTGCTGCAGTTGTTGATGGAAAAGTTGCTGCTTCATACACAGACAGTATAACATGGACAACAGCTGTTGCAGAATCAGGCGACGCAGTTGAACTCGTAGCAAACAAATATTCTAACAATGCAGAACAAGGCCAAGCAATTAAATCAAAAAGAGATTTAGGTGACCTTTATGCTATGGCAGGTGCTTCTCCAATCGGTAAAGAATATAAAGCACAAATGGAAAGTCTTGATGCATTCTTTACAGGTAAAACAGTTGCTGAAGTAGCTGCATTCACATGTGAAGATAAAGACGAAACAGTCGCAGGTGTTACAATTAACAAACTCGGTGTTGTTAACGCTGCTAAAGAAGCTGTTGCTTACTCACAAAAAGACGTTATCACAGACAAACCAGTTGCTAAATAATATCTTTTAAAAAATTATTTACAAAAGTCATAGATTCTTATCTATGGCTTTTTTCTTTACTTTTTATTATTATTTAAATATAATATAAGCCGTTATGAAAAAGAAATTTTTATTATCAACTCTTATATTGTTATTGACTGGATGTACTAATTCAAATGTAAATCCACAATCTTTTATTTGCCCTGGTTTTTTTGAAGGTATGACTTATCATGCCCCATTAAATACTGTTGTATCAATAACAATGTATGATAAGGTTGAATTAAATGAGGTATCTTCTATTTTTCAAAATAAAGTATATTCTCTTCATAAAATGGTAGACGCTTATTCTATTTATAAGGATATAAACAATATTTTTACAATAAATAATAATCCTAATACAAAAGTAAAAGTAGATGATTCATTAGTTGAATTAATAAAAAAAGGCATAGAATTAACAAAATTAACAAATGGAAAAATGAATATTCTTACGGGATCTGTTATTGATATATGGAAAGAAAAGTTTGATCAAAACGAAGTAATTAATGAAGATCCAGATGAAGATAATATTAAGGAAGCTTTAAAAACTATTCCTTCTTATGAATCGATTGATGAGCATCTAATCGTTGATGAAAAAGCAAAAGAAATCACTTTGATCCCTCTTGTTTCCAATAATTATTATACAAATATTAATCTAGGTGCTCTTTCAAAGGGTTATGTATTAGATCAAACTAGTTACCTATTTAAAGATAAATCTTCCATTGTATCTGCAGGATCTTCTTCTCTTCATATAGATGGAGTTTTTCCGGGAAAAGAACGCGATTATTATTCTATTGGACTAAAAGAACCTGCTTATTACAATAAAGAAGGTCAATCAACACAAATACTAACTATTAAAGTAGCTGGAGGGAATAATATTTCAACTAGTGGTGATTATGAAAAATACTTTATTACCACCAATGAATACGGAGATTCAGTATTTAGAAGTCATATTATAAATCCAGATACTGGTTATTCTAGTAATTACCATGCTCAAATATGTTTAATTAGTAAAGCAGATGGAGTGATACTTGATGCTTTATCAACAGCTTTAATTAATATTAAAGATATTAACGAAATAAAGACTATGATTAAATCTTTTGAAGATTATTATAATATTATTATTAGTTACGCTATTTTCGATAGAATATTAGATACTACCTATAGATTAAGTTGTAATCAATTATTTAAAGATTCTATATTAGGTCAATATTCATCTTCTATAAAAGAAATAAATATCATATAAGATAATAAGATATTATAAATAGTACCAACGTGAAATCACGTTGTTCTGACTGTTCCCTATAAGGGCTAATACTCCACCGACCCATAAATGGCCATGGAAGGTCTGACAACCGTGCTCAATACTTGCTACCCTTTAAAAGGGTCTACATATTCCTTTGTTGACAGACTATCAGTCATAAGGTCTTCTTTTTCTTGATCACGAATATATTGTTCAACAATTTTTGTATCAAGGCCAACAGTTGACACGTAATATCCTTTTGTCCAGAAGACCTTATTTCCAAACTTGTATTTCAAATTTGCAAATCTCTCAAATATCATCAAACTGCTTTTACCTTTGAGATATCCCATAAAATTTGAAATAGACATTTTTGGTGGTATTTTCACAAGCATGTTTATGTGATCAGGCATCGCGTGTGCCTCTATTATTTCGACATCTTTGTATGCGCAAAGTTGTCTTAGAATTGCTCCTATATCTGCTCGTAATTTTCCATAGATTACTTTTCTTCTATATTTTGGAACAAATACAATGTGATACTTACAATTCCATCTTGTGTGTGATAAACTAGAATCGTCATTCATGAATGATACCTCCTTTATGTTAATTTGGTTGCCAGACCATAATTATCATATCGCGAGGTCTTTTTATTTTCCA
>JAQXGN010000005.1 GCA_029006735.1 Caryophanales bacterium | reverse complement strand
AATAATTTTTCCAACACCGGATTCTTCTAAAAGTAATAGGAATTTATCCAGTTTTATCATTTCCTCAATGGAAAGTTCTGAGGAATGAAAAAGTTTGTTTTGCAGGTTAATAAAATATGGCATAAAAATCCCTCCATACTATCCAAATAGTAACATATTGAAGGATTTATATAAAAATAAGCATCAAAAAAGGGTGTTAGAAACTTTTTAGTTTCTTAACAGCCCCTTTTTTATTTTATAAAATTAATAAAAAACCGAAAAAAAGTGCATTATTTTATAGAAATAGAATAATCTTGGTTGTATAATTTTTTATATTTCTTAAGGAGATATTTATGTTACATTTTAAAAATAACATTGAAATATTATTATTTATCATTGAACTATTTGGTTGTGTTTCTTTTGCAACAAGTGGAGCGATTAAAGCAATAAGAAAGAATGCCGATTATTTAGGTGTTTTAATACTTACTTTAATTGAAACTTTTGGTGGTGGTTTATTAAGAGATTTAATCATTAATCAATACCCTCCAAAGATTTTTTGGCATAATGAATATCTCGTATTAGCGCTATTTTCTTTTATTGTCGCGACATTTTGGTTCTTAGTTGGTTATTTTAATAAAACTGCATCTATCATTGATTCACATCGTCATGATTTATGGATCTATTTACTGGATGCTTTTGGTATTGCTGTTTTTTGTATCTATGGAGTTCAAGCTGCGAATGCTTCATTAAATGAGGTTCCATTAAAGGATGCAAGCGTATTAGGTAGTTATATTTATATAATTAGTTTAGGAGTTATTACTGGTGTTGGTGGAGGTATGTTTAGAGATGTATTTGTTGGAGAGATTCCAATGGTCTTTAGAAAACATTTCTATATTACGCCTTGCATTATCGGTACAACTGTTTATGCTATTTTATTTAAATTAAATGTAGGTAGTTTATTATCTATTTTTGTTGGTACATCTATTATTGTTCTTTTAAGAACTTTTGCGGTTATTTTTAAATGGAATTTACCAACGGCAAAAGGTTATATAAACTTAAAAAAGAATGTTGAAAAGTCAACAAATATCTAGAATTATCATTTTTTATAAAAAAGTTATTCAATTAATCGTTATTTTTGACTAAAATAAAGAATAATTAGGTATCTAATTGGAGGTATTTTCCTATGAATATGAACTTTAAACGTAAATTGCCAATTCCAAAAGAGGTTAAAGCTATGTATCCTCTTAGTGAAGAATTGGCAAAAATTAAAAAGAATAATGACCAAGAAATTCAAGATATTTTCTTAGGAAAATCTAATAAATTATTATTGATTATTGGACCTTGTTCAGCTGATAGAGAAGATGCTGTATTAGATTATATGCATCGATTAAGAAAAGTCCAAGAACAAGTAAAAGATGTAATTGTAATTTGCCCAAGAGTCTATACAAATAAACCTAGAACTAATGGTTCTGGTTATAAAGGGATGCTTCATCAACCTGATCCAACTATGGAACCAGATATGTTAAAAGGTATAATTGCAATTAGAGAATTGCATATGCGTGTTTTATTAGAAACAGGTTTTTCTTGCGCAGATGAAATGCTTTATCCAGAAAACCATCGTTACTTATCAGATTTATTATCCTATGTTGCAGTTGGTGCAAGATCTGTAGAAAATCAACAACATCGTTTAACTGCTTCTGGTTTAAATGTTCCAGTTGGTATGAAAAATCCTACTAGTGGTGATTTAATGGTTATGATGAATTCTATTAATGCAGGTCAACATGGACATACTTTTATTTATCGCGGATGGGAAGTTGAATCAAAAGGAAATCCATTAACCCATGCTATATTAAGAGGATATGTCGATGAATATGGTAATTCATACGCAAATTATCATTATGAAGATTTGAAAAAACTATCTGATTTATATGATAAGTGTGGTTTTGTTAATCCTGCAGTTATCGTTGATTGTAATCATTCTAATTCTAGTAAAAAGTATGAAGAACAAATTCGTATCGCAAAAGAAATTTTACATTCAACTCGCCATAATGAAAAAATCCATTCTTTAGTTAAAGGATTAATGATTGAATCTTATTTAGTAGATGGATGTCAAAATATTGAAGAAGGTATTTATGGTAAATCAATTACTGATCCTTGTCTAGGATGGGAAAAAACAGAAAAATTAATCTTAGATTTAGCATATCTTAGACGAAACGAAAAAAATAAAGATTTATAGTATAATAAGCATTTCTTAATGGAATGCTTTTTTCATATTCTCATCATTTTTCCGCATATTATTAATTATGAAAATATGTTTATTTGATTCAGGAATTGGTGTAATTCCTTTTATTAAATCGATCATAAAAAGAAAAAAGAATAACGAATATTATATAATTTTTGATCAAGAACATTTTCCTTATGGAAACAAATCTGATGAAGAATTATTGACGATATTAAAATATAACTTAAATAAAATAGAAAAGTTAAACATTGATTTATTATTAATATGTTGTAATACAATATCTTATATTTATTTAAAATATAAACCTTCAACTACATTTGTAGTTAAAACAATATTACAAATTAATCTTAAAAAAGAGAAACCTTTATTAGCAACACCTTTTTTGTCAAATAAAATAAATGGAATAAGCGGTAATAACCTAGCTTATTTAATTGAAAATAATCAGATAAAAGAAATTATATTATTACTTAAAAATATCAAACAAAATGAATTTGTTTTAGGTTGTACGCATTATTTAATTATAAAATCTATTTTTGATCAATATCAATTTATTACTTATGCATTAGTAGATGAATTAATAGATCAAATTGAAAAAGAATCTAATGAGATGATATTTTATTCTAATGAAAAATCATTATTAAAAAAATTTTTCTTCAATATAAGAATATCCGACCAAAAGTATTAATAATATGTATTGATAGGAGAGTAAATTATATGAATAAATTTTTTCTAAAAATTAAAAATAAATTATCATCATTCGTCTTTATATCTTTAAATAAAGGTAAAAGATTAAAGAAAGGAAAAAAGATTATTGAATATACATTTTGTTTTGTTTTACCTCTTAGTTTTGCCATTGTTGGAGGAACTTTAGGTGTCATTAATCTCAATAAAAATAAAAATGAAAATATAGAAATTCATTTTACTAATGGAAAGATCAATCAAAGAGTATATTTATTATCAAGTGATGATTTATCAATACCTTTAAGTGTAGAGATGGATGAAAAATACACTTTACAAGAACAAATTGTTGATACTTTTAATTTATTAAAAGAAGGTTCTAAAATTGAAAATAACCATGTTAAAGGATTTGTATTAAAAGATACAAGATTAAATCATCTAGAATTAAAAGATAATGTGCTTTCTTTGGATTTATCGCAGTATTTTATCGCAAATACGGTTAGTGAATCTAAGGCAATTGAGGCTCTTAATTTAACATTTTTATCATTTGACCAAATTGATAAACTAAAATTAACTATTAATGATGAGGACATAAATAAACATTTAAAAACCATTAAAGTTGACACTTTATTAACTAAAGATTTTGGTGTAAATCAAGTATTTAATGCTCCAAAAGATATTATTTTAAAATCAAAACAAGTGATATTCTATCAAAGAGAATATGATGAAAATACTAAATATTTAGTTCCAATAACTTTATATGCAGAAACAAAATCAAATCAAATTGAAACTTTTGTGAATGCAACTTATACGTCTTTACCAGTTAGTTCTCATCTTAAAAACTTAGATGTTTATAAAGGGTTAAATAAGACTCAAGAAGATAAAGATAATAAGATCATGGTTAATGAAAACGCACTTATTGATGAAACTTGTGTTTCTAAAGAATTATTTGATATGGTTTCAATGTCATTTGATTTAATGGGCTTAGATTATAAAGTAAGCTTTATTCTTGATAGTGAAGTACTTGCAGTTGATGGGTTATTATCTAGTGAAGAAGCTATGGTGAATTCAATTATTTTCAATTCAATTGAAATCTAAATATTATTTTAAAAAAAACATAAAAAATTTATTGATTTTCCCGTGAACGTATTATAATATAATAACGCTGGCCCCGTAGCTCAGCTGGATAGAGCAACTGCCTTCTAAGCAGTAGGTCTGGCGTTCGAATCGCCACGGGGTCACCATCTTGATATTCTATCTCTGGTTCTAAATCAGAGATTTTTTTTATTTTTGTTAATCATTAGATTGTAAAGTTCATTTAGTTTTTTTCATCAATTTGTTTCTATTTTCATCTAAAATATTTCATAAGAAATATCTTATGACTAATTGTTTTCTTGTTTTTATTTTTGTTATATGGTATTTTTTTTTATGCAGGAGTGTTGTAGTATCTATGAAAAAAAATGTTTTAATAGTTTTGTTATCAACAGTATTAGTTTTATTTACTGCATGTAAAAATCCATCTAATAATAATTCATCTAATAATTCTACTATAAATAATTCTCAAGAATCTTCAATTAGCGAAAGCTCAAATACAAATTCTAGTGTTGGAACCTCAAATAAAGAAACTTCTAATACAAGTTCAAAACCTACTTTAAATAATTCAAGTAATCAATCTTCATCTAAACCATCGAACCCATCATATTCTTGGGATGAATCGTTAGATCCATATAATGGTACATATTATAATAGTATTACAAATGACTTAGTCGGTGATGATTTAATTACTGCCTTATCTAAGGTGATTTATACATCTAATGGAGTAAGTTATAGTGGTTTATGGGATGCATATAAAACGACCGATATTAAACCAGGCACAAATTATATATGGGATATGTATTCCAATGAGAATTATGTAGTTGGTGGATCAAAACAAGGTGCAAATTATTCTAAAGAAGGCGATTCATATAATCGAGAACATTCAATTCCACAATCTTGGTTTAGTGAAAAATCACCAATGAAGTCAGATTTATTCCATGTTTATCCTACTGATGGATATGTAAATAATCGTAGAAGCAATTATCCTTTTGGTGAAGTTTCTTCTAGTACATATAAATCAAAAAATGGATCAAAACTTGGTAAATGTATTAATTCATCAATTGGAACTGTTTTTGAACCTATTGATGAATATAAAGGTGATTTTGCTCGAACATATTTTTACATGTTAACTAGATATAAGAGTCAAATTGGTTCATGGGGAGGCGGTGTATTTAAAGGCAGTTTCCCATATTTAAATACCTACTTTTTAGATACTTATATTAAATGGGCAATTGAAGATCCAGTTTCTGAAAAAGAAATTGCACGTAATGAAGCTGTTTATAAAATTCAAAAAAATCGAAACCCATTTATTGATCATCCTAGTTATTTATTCCGTGCTTTTGATGATAATTATATCGCTAATGGACAAATTACAAATAAGCAAAAAGCTGATAAAGTTATTGAATTAATTGATGCTATTGGTGAAGTAAGTTTATCAAGTGAAACGACAATTACTAATGTACGTAATCAATATAATATATTATCGACGGAAGCAAAAAAGCTTGTTACAAACTATCAAACTTTACTTGATGCTGAAGATAAATTAAATGACTTAAAAGATCGCCAAATTGCATTAGATTTTGATAAAAAAGTTGATACAATTGGTGAAGTTACCTTGGAAAAACAAGCATTAATCGAATCAATTAGACTTGAATATAATAATCTGACGCAAAATCAAAAAAGTTATATTACTAAATTAAATATTTTAGAAGAAAAAGAAGCAGATTTTAATAAAATATATGGTGAATATTTAATTAATGATTGTATAAAACGTATTACTATAATTGGTGAAGTAACTTTAGATAAAGCTCAATTAGTTTATGATGCTAGAAGTGCATATGATAATTTAAATGAGATTTTAAAGAATCAAATTCCAAGTGAAACTTTAAATATTTTAATTGAGGCTGAAACTAAATTGGAAGGAATAAAAGAAGAATTAAAAGGGCAAGTTGGTGATACAAAAACTATTGTATTTACTAGTCAGAATTTTGCTAATTCATTAGATTATTCTTTCTCTTCTAGTGTTGAAGGGGATGGTTATGATGCAACGCGAGGAATCCAGTTTTTAAGATCTTCATCACTTACTATTTCTACTTCTTCTTATAAAGAAGGTATTTGTAAAATTTCTATTTCCGTATCATCAAATAGCGATTCATTTACTTTGGCTATAAAAGTAGGTGAACACGATTTGTCTAGTGAAAATAACCAGTTAGATAAAAGTACTAATAAAGTATTTGAATTTTATACAACAAATAATGAAGTTGTAAGTGGAAATATTCAAATCATTGTTACAAATTTAAGCACTTCACCAAATAAATCTTTCTATATTAAATCAATTATAATCAATTAACTTTCTTTTAAAAAAGACAAAATGAATTACTATTCGACCTCCTAATAATTATTTGATATTGAATATTTATTAAATAAATATTATGATTAAAGAGAATTAGGAGGCTTTTTCATGCTCGAATTAGTAAATATCGCCAAAGATTATGTAAGCCAAGATAATGTTGTTCATGCACTAAAAGATGTTAGTGTTACTTTTAGAGAAGCAGAATTTGTATCAATTTTAGGCCCTTCTGGATGTGGTAAAACTACATTATTAAATATTATTGGTGGATTAGATGGATATACAAATGGTGAATTGATTATTGATAATATTTCGACTAAAAATTATAAAGATCGTGATTGGGATAATTATCGTAATCATCGAATTGGTTTTGTCTTCCAAAACTATAATTTAATTCCACATCAAACTGTTTTACGTAATGTAGAATTAGCGTTGACACTTGCTGGTATAAAAAGAAAACAACGTCGAGAAATCGCGATTAATGCATTAGAAAAAGTTGGATTAAAAGACCAAATAAAGAAAAAGCCAAATCAATTATCTGGTGGACAAATGCAACGTGTTGCGATTGCTAGAGCCTTAGTAAATAATCCAGATATCATTTTAGCAGATGAACCTACAGGTGCTTTAGATTCAGAAACAAGTATTCAAGTTATGGAATTATTAAAAGAGGTATCCAAAGAAAGACTTGTTATTATGGTTACTCATAATCCAGAATTAGCCCAAATTTATTCAACGCGTATCATTCGTCTTGCTGATGGTCATGTTTTTTTAGATTCTAATCCGATAAAAAAAGAAGAAATAGAAAAATGTGATGATGAAACAAGAATGATTGAAGTTTCTTCGATTACAAAATCAAACAAAAAAATGAAGAAACCTAAGATGTCAGTCTTTACTGCTTTTGTCCTTTCCATGAAAAACATGTGGGGTAAAAAAACTAGAACGTTATTAACTTCAATTGCCGGATCAATTGGTATTATCGGTATTGCTTTGATTCTATCTATGTCTGATGGGTTCCAAAATTATATTAATAAAGTTCAAGAAGATACATTGTCTACTTATCCAATTACAATTACGAAGAATAATACAGATTATTCTAGTGTTATAGAATTGATTCTTGGAGAAACAACAAACACTGAAGTGCCAAATGGAGAAGATATATATTCAGTAGAAGTATTATCAAAATTGATGGAAAACCTTTCTTCTTCTACTCAATCGAATAATCTTAATGCTTTTAAAGATTATTTAGATAGCAAGAATGTTAATTTATCAGACAAAATTACGGGTGTCCAATATTCATATGGATTAAAAATGAATTTATATAATGACTACAAGGTGCAAGTTAATCCATCATCATTTTTAAATGATTTACTTGCTAGTTATGTTCGTCAATATTTTAATAATCCTAATATGGATATTTCTAAATACTCATCTCAATTTTCTGCAGGTATATCAACTATTTCAAAAGGGCTATTTACTGAAATGTTAGATAATAGAGACCTTTTAGAATCTCAATTTGATGTAGTTGCAGGTGAATGGCCTTGGGAAAATAAAATCTATTCAGAATACAAAGAATACCAAAAGATGGTATTAGTTGTTAATAAAGATTATTCTGCTCCTGATTTCCGATTATATCAACTAGGTTTAATTGATGGAGAATATCAACAAATTGTAGATGATGTTGCAAAATATACTTTAGGTAAGATAGAAGAGCCACCAATGTCTAAATTAAATGCAAAAGAAATATTAGGTAGAAATTATAAAGTATTATTGCAATCTGATTATTTTACTAAAGGAGAAGAAGGATTATATCGTCAATTGAATGATGCTGAGATTCAAACATTGCTCGACAATAAAGATGCAGGTATTAATGTTATTATTTCTGGAGTTATTAAAGAAAAGCCAAATGCTGCAGCTACTTCGATTACTCAAGGATCTTTGGCTTATTCAAAAAGATTAAGTGAATATTATATTGAACAATCAAATAACTCACAAATCGTTAAAGATCAATTAAAGGATACAACAGTAAATATTTTTACTGGTCGAAAATATGAAGAAGAGGTTATTGTATTTTCAAGAAATGATTTGGTTTCATATATGGATGACCTTGTGATTAAATCAGCAGGATATGTAAGTGATGAAATCACTTATGGTGAATATATTGTTTCTGGACTCGAAAAGACTATTAAAGAAAATCGTGATAAGTTTAATGAATTAATCACGCAGAAGAAAGAATATGAAACGCTTGTTAATACACTAGTTAATTCAATGTATGAAGGAAAAACTGTAACTGAATTAACTGATGATGAGTTTGCTAGTTTTTGTTTATATTTAATGATGAACTTTGAAAGACCAGAAATTGGTATTTATCATAATGCTTTAATGAGTTTCCATCAAAGTTATTCATATAGTTCAACAAAAAAAGCTATTGGAATATTTGATGAAGATTCTTTAGAATCGATTTCTATTTACTGTTCATCTTTTGCTAGTAAAGATGAGATTTCAAATTTAGTTGATTATTACAATAATAATGTTGCAGAGAATGAAACGGATCGAATTACTTATACTGATTATGTTGGTTTAATGATGAAATCAATATCTATTATTATTCAAGTTATTTCATATGTATTGATTGGTTTCGTTTCTGTTTCTTTAATTGTTTCTTCAATAATGATCGGTATTATAACTTATATTTCGGTTATTGAACGAACAAAAGAAATTGGTGTATTAAGATCTCTTGGTGCTTCAAAAGGAGATATTGCTAACTTATTTAACGCAGAAACAATAATTTTAGGTTTATTATCAGGTACTATTGGTGTTTGTATTACATTGATTTTAAACTTACCAATTAATGCAATTATCAATAAATATGCGTCGATTGGTAGTATTGCTGAATTACCATTGTATGGAGCGCTTGGTTTAATTGGAATTTCCGTTATTTTAACATTTATTTCTGGACTTATTCCTTCACAAGTTGCATCTAAGAAGGATCCAGTTATTGCATTGAGAAGTGAGTAGAATTATGAAAGAAAAAAAAGAAAATCCATTATTTAAGGATATGTTAGATTTAGTTAACAAAGGTTCAGAAGAAGAATTAGTTTTTTTTGTCGATAATCATCAAGAATTACTAAAAGAAGATCCAATACTTTTTATTGGTTTACATGTATCTTTTTATGCGAATAAAGATGATATTTCTAATGTAATTAGAGTTATTAATTATTATAAGCAAGCACCTTATATTTCTATGGAAGTAGAAGATTTTTTAAATGAATTATTACAAGAAAATGAAAAACTAAACAAGCGTTCATTAAAAAGTGATTTTAATATCGAAAAACTAGAAAAGATGCTCTTATCTAAAGATGAAAGTCAGATTGCATCTTGTTTACAATTCTTATCTAAACAAAATATTCGTTTGTATTTAGATTTAATAGAAAAATTCTTATTAAGTGATACTAAGTATAAATATAAGACTTTAGCTTTATTTATTCTTGTAGAACAAAAAATATCACAAGAAATAATAGTTGAAAAAGATGGAATAATATATTCGTTGGAACCATCTTCTTTATGCCTTCCTTTTGATGATTTTGCTTACATGGATTGCAAGAATTATATAGAGCATAGTAATGAATCGATGGATGTAATTTCTTTAGCAATTGAAGCTTTAAATATATCTCAAATAAAAGAATATCCAAATGGATTTGTTGATTTTGATAACGTTTCTTTAATGGGAGATATTTTTATTCAAATCGGTAGAGGTTTATTAAGAATGAATGAGGAATATCAATCAATTAGTAAAAAATATAGTATAGATTTGTCAAAAGTTGAACAAATGGCAATAGAAATCAAAGATATTATCAATAATTAGCTATTTTTTCGGCTTATAATATTAAAAATATTATTGATAAGTTTATGATTATTCGATATAATTCTAATGTTGACTATTAGGAGGAAAGTATTAATTAGTATGGAAAAAACAGTCGAAAGAAAAGAAAATCTTGAAGTTGTTATTAATTTAAAATTTAATGGCGATGAATGGAAAAAAGCTTGGAAAAAAGAACATAACAAAAGAGCAGCAAATATTGTAGTACCTGGATTCCGTAAGGGTAAAGCTCCTGCATCAATGGTAAATGCAAGAATTAATCATGGCCAAGTATTATCAGATACATTATTCAATTTAGCAAATAAAGGATTCCAAGAAGCAGTTAATGAAAATAAATTATATGTTTTTAGTGAACCAAAATTATCAATTTCAAAAATGAATGATGAAGAAGCAGAATGTGCAATCTTATTCTGCTTACCACCAGTTGTCAAACTTGGTCAATATAAAAATTTAAATGTTGCATGTGAAGAAGTAAAAGTATCAGCAAAAGAAACAAACGCATTCATTGATGATTTAAAGAAACAACATGCAGTTATGCAAGTTAAAGAAGGAGAAGCTAAATTAGGCGATTCTGTCATTATTGACTTTGTTGGCTATGTAAATGATGAAGCATTCGATGGTGGAGAAGCAAATGGCTATGAATTAGAATTAGGTTCAAATTCATTTATCCCAGGATTTGAAGATCAATTAGTTGGTATCAAAGCTGGTGAATCAAGAACATTAAATTGCAAATTCCCAGAAAACTATGTCGAAGCATTAAAAGGTAAAGATGCAAGATTTGAAGTTACTTGCCAAGATGTAAAAGAAAAAGTATTACCTACATTAGATGATGATTTCTTCCAAGAATTAAATATCGCTGATGTCAAAGATGAAAAATCTTTAAAAGCATATGCTAAGAAACAAGTATTAGCAAATAAACAAAAAGCTGCAAAGAATGCACAAATTGAAAATATTGTTAATAAAGCAATTGAAAATGCTACAGTCGAAATTCCTTCATCAATGGTTGATGATGAAGCTGCAGCAATGCTCGATGAAATCAAAAAACAAGTTGAAAATGCAGGATTAAAATATTCAGATTATGTTGCAATCAATGGCTTAAAAGAAGAAGAATTAGAAGCTAATAGAAGAAAAGACGCTGTAAAGAATATCCGCGCAATGTTAGTTGTTGAAAACATTATTGCTACAGAAAATTTAGAAGCAAATGATAATGCTCTTGAAAAAGAATATGCTGCTTTAGCTAGCCAATATGGTATGGATGTTGAATCAGTAAAGAAAGCATTAGAACCTAACAAAGATAATTTTAGAAGACAATTAAGAAATAAATTATTCACTGAATTTATGTTAGCTAATAATGAAGCTAAAGTAGAAGAAAATGCAGTTTCTGCAGAATAATTTTCTTTAATTAACTATATTAAAATTAAAAAAGTAAATCTTTTTTTAATTAATTCTCACTAGGAGGGAAAGTATGACAGAATTAGATGAATTAATTCCATTACTCATTACTCGTGGTGCAATATTATTTCCTGGATGCTCGATCACGTTAGACGTTGGTCGAGTTTTTTCCAAAAAGGCAGTAGATATTGCATTAAATAAGAATAATGGAAAAATAGCATTAGTATCACAAATTGACCCAAATGAAGACTCTTTGTCAGAAGATTCTATTTATAATGTCGGAACTTTATGTAATATTGTTTCAATTAGAGATACTAAAGGTATTTATAAAATCAAGATTCAATGTTTATCTAGAATTAGTATTTTTAATATTAATTTTAATAAAGAAGATGAAGAAGAATCATATTATTGTGATTTTAAAGTTTTAGAAACTATTGCTAGTGGAACTAGAGAAGAAGAACAAGTTATCGTTGATGAAATCATTAATATTTTACAATCATTTGGTCCAAATAATTTGCCACCTTCATTTATCAATAAATTAAGTAAAGGAATTACAGCAGAAGAGTTAGTTGATCAATTAGCATTCCAATTCCCATTACCTCTTCAAGATAAGCAAAAGTTGTTAGAAGAATTAGATATTATGAAAAGACTTCAATACATTTGCTCAATTTTACAAGATATAAAAGGTTATGATGAAGTTGAAAAATCAATTAACAAAAGAGTTAGTGATCGTACTTCAAAACAACAAAGAGAATATCTTTTACGTGAAAAATTAAGAGCTACTCAAGATGAGTTAAATGAACTTACTGGAGACAATGAAGAATCGGAAGAAGAGTCTATTATGAAAAAAATGGAGAAGGAATCTTTTCCAGAAAGAATAAAAAAAGCAGTAAAAAAATCACTTAGTAAGTTTAAACAATTACCATCTGCTTCTTTAGAGTCTTCAATGGAAAAGACATATTTAGACACTTTGATGGATATGCCTTGGACAAGAAAAACAGAAGATAATGATGATTTAGAAAATGTTATTCGTGTTCTTGATGAAGATCATTATGGATTAACAAAAGTAAAAGAAAGAATTGTTGAATACATTGCAGTTAAGAAGGTAACAAATTCATTAAAATCACCAATTATTTGTTTATATGGTCCTCCTGGAGTTGGTAAGACTTCCTTAGCAAAATCAGTAGCTAGAGCTTTAGGAAGAAAGTTTGCTAAAGCAAGTTTAGGTGGTCTTTATGATGAAGCAGAATTAAGAGGACATAGAAGAACTTATGTAGGTGCAATGCCTGGAAAAATTATTAAGGGAATCAAAAATGCTGGTGTAAATAATCCAGTATTCTTACTTGATGAAATTGATAAAATGGCTTCATCTAATAAGGGTGATCCTTCAAGTGCATTACTTGAAATCCTTGATCCTGAACAAAATTCTGTTTTCCAAGATAACTATCTTGAAGAAACATTTGATTTAAGTAATGTATTGTTTATTTGTACTGCAAACTACATTCAAAACGTTCCAGGTCCATTAAGAGATCGACTAGAAATGATTGAATTAAACTCTTATACTGATATTGAAAAAATGAATATCGCGAAAAACCATTTAATCAATAAACAATGTATCGCGAATGGTTTAAAACTTGATCAAGTAGTCTTTGAAGATGAAGCAATTGAATTTGTAATTGATTTCTATACTAGAGAAGCTGGTGTAAGAGAACTTGAAAGATTGATTTCTTCTTTATGTCGAAAATCGGTTGTTGAATTATTAAGAAATCCAAAAATTGAAAAAGTTATCATCGATAAAAAGAAAGTTGAATCATATTTAGGACCTGTTAAATTTGAATATTCCAAGAAAGAAAAAGATAATCAAGTTGGTGTTGTTACAGGTCTAGCTTATACTGAATTTGGTGGAGATATTTTACCAATTGAAGTAAATTATTTTGAAGGCAATAACGCTTTAGTTTTAACTGGAAATCTAGGCAATGTTATGAAAGAATCGGCTTCTATTGCTTTAGATTATGTTAAAGCAAATGCAGTAAAATATGGTATTGAGCCTTCTTTCTTTGAAAAACATACTATTCATATTCACGTTCCTGAAGGAGCAGTTCCAAAAGATGGTCCAAGTGCAGGTGTTGCTTTAACAACTTGTATCATTTCTTCATTAACTAATAGAAAGGTAAAAGCAACTGTTGCGATGACTGGCGAAGTAAATTTACGTGGCCAATCTTTACCAATTGGTGGATTAAAAGAGAAGTCTTTAGCTGCACTTCGTTCAGGAATTAAAACAATTATTATTCCTCGTGGTAATAAAAAAGATATTATTGAATTACCAGAAGAAGTAAGAAAGAAATTAAAGATTGTGATTATGGATAATGTAGACGATGCATTGAAAGTTGCTTTTATAGAGGAATAGTATGATCAATTTTCGAAAAGCTAATTTCATTAAATCTGCAACTAGTGATAAAGATTCATTATTCGATCTTAATCATGTTATTTTTATTGGTCGATCAAACGTTGGTAAATCTAGTTTAATTAATGCTTTAGTTGATAATAAAAATCTCGCATTTGTTTCTAAAAAACCAGGTCAAACAAAATTATTAAATTATTTTAATATTGATAATAAGTTTTATTTAGTTGACGCACCTGGATATGGCTATCGTAGAACTGGAAAAAAAGATGGTTTTGATAAAATGATGGAATCATATTTTTCATCTAATTCGAGATTAAAATTAGTTTTATGGTTATTAGATTCACGTCGTGAATTATCGCAAGAAGACTTAGAATTTAAAGATTTTTTAGAAAATCTTCAAACTCAAGTATTAATTTGTTTCACAAAATGCGATAAATTAAATCAATCAGAAAAAGCTAAAATTGTTAAGATTGCTAATAATCAATTAAGTCAATTTGATTATGTTTTATGTTCTAGTTTTGATAAAAAATCAATTGAACAAGTTAGACAAAAAATATCACAAATTGTATAATAAAAGTGCCTAGTGCACTTTTTTTATAAATTGGGGGAGAAAAATAATGTTTTATAAAGTTTTTATATTAATTATATCCTTATTACTCGTTTCTTCTTGTAGTAATTCTAATTCTTATCCAACTTATGAAGATCTAGAATTTAAAGATGAAGATACTTGTATTTATATTGCTTCTGATACACATTATTTAGCTTCTTCATATTTAGATTCTAATCGAGATTATGATAATGAAAAATTTGTATCTGATGGTAGGACAATGAACTATAATAATATACTATTTGATCAACTTATTATGACTGTTTCTAATAATAAACCGGATTATTTTATTATAACTGGTGATTTATCTTATAATGGTGCGTATGAGTCACATCGAGAAATTGCTTCTAAATTAAAAACACTTTTAGATCTAGGAATTCAACCTTTAATAATCCCAGGGAATCATGATAGAAATTCACTTAATCCAAGAGATTATTCTACTAAAGAATATAATATTGTCAAAGATACAACTATTGAAGAATTTAAAGAGATTTATCAAGAATTTGGTTATTCTAATGCGTTTTCTTATGATGAAGAAACTAGTTCCTATACATACATAACGAAAAATTATGAAATGCTATTAATGCTTGATACAACTTTAAGTCGTTTTAATTATGAATTAGATTATGTTTTTGTCGGAGGACAAGTATTTTCTATTAATTGGTTAAAAGAAAACTTAGAATATGCAAAAGAGCATAATATGAAAGTTATTAGTTTTACTCATCATAGTCTTATTACTCATAATGAAAAATTTACTTCGCAATATACACTTGATAATAACTTAGAAATATTATCTTTATTTAAAGAATATGGGGTAAGAATTAATTTTTCTGGTCATTTACATATCCAAGATATTTCTTATAGTGAAGGAATATATGATATATGTTCACCTTCTATCTTAGATTATGGAAATCGCTATGGAATATTTAAAATCGGAGAAAAAGGAATGCAATATGATTCTTTCTTTATTGACTTTCCTTTAGATAGTAATAATACATATCGAAATTATTCATTTAATCTATTTAAAAATAAGTATCAATCTAAAGCTAATTTTGAAGCAAAAAATGAAAAAGATAAACAACTTATTACGGATTTAGCTGCAAGATTAAATACTTATTATTTTGATGGAAGCTTATTTTTACATCAAGAACTAAAGAAAGAAAAAGGATATTCTTTATTGAAAAAAACGACATCTAATCTATATTTTCAATCAATTTATGATTCATTTAAGAAAAATAATCATAAGTTAGTAATATCTTAAATAAATTGACTTCATTATGAAGTCTTTTTTATTACCTTTATACATATTTTTATATAGGAGGATTTTATGCGACCATTGATTTTAAAAAAGAAATATGTAGGGAAAGAAAAGATTGTTTCATTTAAGGATGTTGTTTTAGAAGATCATTTTGATAGTGAAATAAATAATAATGATTTACATATTGTTGGAAAAGTATTGTTAAAAGGAACAATAGTATATTCTTTAAATGAAGAATCATATAATGATTATTTTAATGTCGATATTATTATTCCAAGTGTTGAGTGTGATAATGTAGCTTCTCTACAAATTGAAAGTGATAATTTTCAATATGAAATAAAGGAAAATGTTATCTCATTTACTTTAATTATTTCATTAAAAGAAGAAGAACGTCTTATCAAAGAAGATGATTTAGATAAATATATGGATGATGATAATAATCTTATTTTAAGTAACGATATTAGTGAAGAAGTACTTGATAAAGAGTATTATAAGCAAATTGAAGAACTTATGAAGAATAATGATGTAGAAGTTTTTTCTTCACTAGACAATAAGATAGTAGAAGAAAGTGAAGAAAATGAAGAATCTAGTATTAAAGATAATGATTATATCGATATTGAATTAGATGGGAATAATGAAATAATAAAAGAAGAACCTCTTCAAATAAATAAAGTAAATGAAGAAATTATGGAAGAAGAGAATAATTTAGATAAAAATAAATATGAGTCATTAGTTAAAGATACATTTATTAAATCTTTCTTTTTTTATCGAGTTACGAGTAATGATTCAAAACAATCCATCTTAGATAAATTTAATATGGATGAAAAAGAGTTTGATCGATATAATCAAAACAAACAAATTAAAGAAGGTACTTTAGTTGAAGTTAGAAAAAATGAAGGATGATTTAGCTTTATTATATAATATTTCTATTGAATCAATAAAAAAGAATAGTGATAAAACATGGATAATATCAACTAAAAACCAAGATTATTTATTAAAAAAACATGATTCAAATCAATTGGAAAACATTTATATTCGTTTAAATCTAATTCATGAAAATGAGTTTTTATTACCCTTATTGAGTTTAAAAAACCATTATTTAGAAAAGATAAATAATGAATATTATTCATTAAGTGAATATTTTTCTGATGAAGATTTATTGGCAAAAGATATTAGAATATCATTTTTTATTAAAAGTATCGGTCGATTACATCAATCTTCTTCTTATCCTATAAAGGCTAGTGATGGATATTTAAAAGAGACAATTGAATTTTTAGATAACCAGATTTCTTTAGCAAAACAAGAAATATTTTCTCGTGTAGAACGGATTGAGCATGAAGTATATCATTCGCCTGCAGATTGGTATTTTTTGATGAATTATTCTTTTATTTATAATGCAATTAAAGAAGCAGATCGAAATGTATCTTTATTAGAAGAATCCTGGAATAATAGTAAAAATATTCATTTGTCATTAACTTATCAAAACTTTTCTTATGATCATATTTTAGTTAAACAAGAAAAGATTATCTCCTTAGATAAGATGTCTCTTGCTCCATCAATATATGATTTATTAAGTTTGTTTAATTCTATTTATGATGACAAAATGGATTTATCTTTTATCATTGATGAATATTTAAATATTCACCAATTAGAAAAATATGAAATTCATTGGCTTCTTGCATACTTATTTATTCCTAAAATCAATCGTTCAGAAAATAATCTTGTTGATATAGAGAATACTTTTAAAACGTTGTCTTTAATAAAAATGAGTGAAGAAATATCAACTAAACTTTCTTCGTTAGAGTAATTATGACATATGTTATTACAAGGACGAATAAAAATATAGTATTTACTATTGTATGATCAAGAAGAAATAATATAGCTTGATATATTAATAGTACAGGTAAAGAATTAAAGAGATATTTTTTGATTTTTGGGAGATTAATTTTTACTTTATTTATGATGTCTTTCATATTTTATTCTATGTTTTTTATAATAAGTGGTGAACATATTATTGACATACTTCAATAAATTTAAGATAATAACAACGTACGTTGAATAAGAAGTTTTTCTAATGATGAATAAGAGAGTTCTTGGTTGGTGAAAAAGAATTTCTAGTTAGAAAATTGTCGCTTAGGAGTATGAAGGTAATTCTTCCGTTAATCGCGTTAAGATTTTATTAATGAGGGAAATTAAATATTTCTAAATTAAGGTGGTACCACGTTTATTGACGTCCTTATTAGGACGTTTTTTTTATTGAAAGGAGAAATAGTATGCTTGATAAAAGATATGATCCAAAATTGATCGAAGCTAATAAGTATGAAAATTGGAAACAAAAAGGTTACTTTGAACCAGGAGATTTAAATAAGGTAAAGTTTTCTATGGTTATACCTCCACCAAATGTTACTGGTAAATTGCATTTAGGTCATTCTTGGAATACAACTGTGCAAGATATAATCGCAAGATATAAAAGAGCAAAAGGATTTGATGTTTTATGGCTTCCAGGTATGGATCATGCCGGAATTGCAACTCAAGCTAAAGTTGAAGAAAGACTAAGAAAAGAAGGTATTTCTCGTTATGATTTAGGTAGAGAAAAATTTTTAGAAAAAGCATGGTCTTGGAAAAAAGAGTATGCTGAATTCATTCATTCTCAATGGGCTAAAATGGGATTAAGTTTATCTTATTCAAAAGAGAGATTTACTCTTGATGAAGGTTTAAATAAAGCAGTAAGAAAAGTATTTGTTGATTTATATAATAAAGGATATATTTATAAAGGAGAAAGAATTATTAACTGGGATCCAGAATTTAAAACTGCTCTATCGAATATTGAAGTTATTTATCAAGATGATCCAGGTGAATTCTATTATTTTAAATATTATTTAGAAGGGGAAGATCGTTATTTGACAATTGCAACTACAAGACCAGAAACAATGTTTGGTGATGTTTGTGTTGTTGTTAATCCTAAAGATGAAAGATATAAAGATGTCGTTGGTAAAAAGGTAATTAACCCAGCGAATGGTGATTTATTACCAATTATTACAGATTCATATGTTGATATTGATTTTGGTACAGGGGCGATGAAATGTACACCTGCGCATGATCCAAATGACTTTATTATTGGACAAAAATATGGGTTCCCACATCCAGTTTGTATGGATGAAACAGCTCATATGAATGAATTAGCAGGGAAATATGTTGGTCAAGATCGTTTTGAATGCCGTAAGAATTTAGTAAAAGATATTGAAGAAAATGGTTGTTTAATTAAAATTGAACAAATCGTTCACCAAGTAGGCCATTCAGAAAGATCACATGCTGTTGTTGAACCATATTTATCTAAACAGTGGTTTGTTAAAATGGATAAATTATCAAAGAATTCTTTATCTTTACAAGAAAGTGATCAACCAGTTGAATTTATTCCTGAAAGATTTAATAAAATCTTTACTAATTGGATGACAGGTACAGATGATTGGTGTATTTCACGTCAATTATGGTGGGGACATCGAATTCCTGCTTATTATCATAAAGAAACTGGAGAAGTAGTTGTCTCAATGGATCCACCAAAAGACATGGAAAATTATGTTCAAGATGAAGATGTTCTTGATACTTGGTTTTCTAGTGCTTTATGGACTTTCTCAACTTTAGGTTGGCCAGATAATACAGATGATTTAAAACGTTATTTCCCATTAGATATTATGGTAACTGCTTATGATATTATCTTCTTCTGGGTATCTAGAATGATTTTCCAAGGGTTAGAGTTTATGGGGCAACGTCCATTTGAAAAGTGTTTAATTCATGGATTGATTCGTGACTCTCAAGGTAGAAAAATGTCTAAATCTTTAGGCAATGGTGTTGATCCAATTGATGTCATTGATAAGTATGGTGTAGACGCTTTAAGATATTTCTTAACAACATCTACTTCACCAGGTCTTGATACAAGATATTCGGAAGAAAAGATTCAAGCTGCATCTAATTATTTGAATAAAATATGGAATGCTTCTCGTTTCATTTTATTAAATCTTAATGAGGATGATGTAGATATTACTATTGATGAAACTAAACTTGATTCGATTGATAAATACATATTAACTAAACTTCAAAAAACAATTAATAATGTCACAGTTAATATGGAAAAATATGATTTTTCTAACGCTTCTACTCATTTATATAATTTCGTTTATGATGATTTTACATCTTGGTATGTTGAATTATGTAAAGTTAAATTAAATGGGGAAGATAAAGAATTAGCTAGAAATACTAAAGCAGTATTAATCAAAGTATTAAAAGATATTATCATGATGATTTATCCATATACTCCTTTTATTGCTGAAGAAATCTATCTTAATTTACCAGGCCATAAGGAATCAATCATGTTAGACTCTTATCCAGAAGTCAATGAAAAATATATTTATGAATCAGACTGTTTAATCGTTGAAGATCTAATTAAAGCAATTAAAGATATTCGAGCATATAAAGTTGATAATAATCTTGCACCTAATGCAAATGTTGATATTATGTTATTACCAACTTCACCATTATTTAACGCTTCATTTTTTGATCGTTATCTAAGAAGATTTGGTTTTGCTAAAGATATTAAAATAGTTGATAAGATTGAAGGAAATTTATCTATTTATACGTATGTTCAAATGGCGATTATCGACAATATCGATAAAGATGAATTATTAAATAAGATTAATCAAGAGATTGCTCGATTAGAAAAAGAAGTCGCTCGTTCTTCAAGTATGTTATCTAACCAAAATTTCATTCAAAAAGCACCTCAAAGTAAGATTGATTTAGAAAAAACTAAATTAGAAAAATATCAAAATGAATTAAATACTTATTTGGATAAAAGAAATAATCTACTTAAGTAAAATATGAGCTTCATTTTTGAAGCTCTTTTTATATGACATCTTTTTCTATTTCTAGGTTTTAAAGAAAACATAAATAATATATAATTATTTTAGAAAGAGAAGGTAGTTTATGAAGTCTAAAAAAATATTTCTATTTCTTACATTATCATTACTATGTAGTTCTTGTTCATTACAAGGAACTCATCATAATGTAGAGGAATATATGTTTGATTTATCTTTTAAAGATAATTTTAAGATTATGCAATTATCTGATTTACATTTTTCTAACTATGATGATTTAGAAGAAGATTTTAAATTTTTCGATATATTAGTTAATGATGCAAATCCTGATCTAATTGTTATTACTGGTGATATGTTTACTTTCGCGAGTAAAAATACTGTAAAAAGAGTTCTTAATAAATTTAATTCATTTAATATTCCTTTTACAGTTGCTTTTGGTAACCATGATGAACAAGTATACGCAGATTATGAATGGATGAGTAAATATATTGCCTCTTTATCTAATTCATTATTTCATTTTTATCATGATGATTTAACAGGTTTATCAAATAATATTATCAATTTAAAAGATGATGATGGTAATGTTGTATATCAATTATATGTTTTAGATAGTAATACTTATACTTATAAACATGGAACAATTGGTTATGATTACATTCATCAGGATCAAATTGATTTTTATAAAGAAGGGGTAACTTATGTTAATAAATTGAAGAATCCTAGTTGGACTATTGGTGAAGATAGTACGATTCCTTCTTTTATCTATCAACATATTCCATTACCAGAATTCTCTGAAGCAGGAGATCAATTACGTAATGATGAATTACCTTTCTCAGGAATAAATCGAGAAGATGAATGTCCACCTATTTATAATTCTCATTTTTACGATACTATTAAAGAATATAATTCCACAAAAGCGATCTTTGTAGGACATGAACATATCAATAATTATTTAATTACAAATAAAGATGGAATCGCTTTTGCTTATGGAGCAAAATCAACGGATAATATGTATCATGACGATGATATGTTGGGATGTCGATTAACGACTATTGAAAGTCAATCTTCTTGGAAATCGGAAGTATTGATTCATTCCTATGAGGAGGTTAAATAATATGAAAAATAAAAAAATATTATTGGTTATTATTTTTTCATTAATCTCTTTATATTTTGCATATTTAACTTTCTATAGTTTCCAAGGATTTTTGACATTATTATCAAAACAAGGAACTTTAGTAGTCCCAATGCTGGGTATTACATTTAATATGTTCTTATTACCTTCATTAGTTGTTTATGGCTATTTCTATTTATTTAAAGAAAGACAAGATGAAGATAAATTTCATTTTTCCAATGGAATATATTTAACAATTTGTTCCTTGCTTTCTTTAGTATTTATGATTATTCAATGTATTCAAATATTTAATTTTGGCTATGGGCCGACCCCTTTATATCCATTTAACTATATTGTGATAGATGCAGTTGGATTAGTTCTTGGTATTTTAAATTTAATAAAAATCAAGAAATTACCTAAGTTTTCATTTAATGGAAAATATGTATTATTTCAAGCGGGACTATACATTTTTGTCTTTATAGCTTTTGATCGATTAGGTAGTACAATAAATACATTAATTAATGGTGATTTTAATAATTTCCTTGTTCTTTTACCAGTTCATTTGTTAAATATTGTGGGTATTTCAATGCTTATTTGCTTTAGTTTATATAAAATGAGTAAAAATGAATTGCATAAAAAGAATATTTGGTTGATTGCTTCTTTAATTTCAATTGTCATTACAATTTTGTCAAATGTCTATATCTTAGTAATGTTATTTGGTGAATATGCAACTCCATTTATGAAACTATTATCTCCTTTCTATGGATTTGATCGAATTACTTCTATCCCTCTTACTATTTCATTGATTCCACTTATTTTAGTTAGTGTCAGTTTAACTTCCTTAATAAAATATTTCTTAAAAAGCAAAAAAAATTAGACATAAAGAATTATTCCTCCGTTATTAAATAATAGGAGGAATTTTTTATGCGAGTTTTAAATGATGAAGAATTAGATTCAATTAGTGGAGGTGCAGTTACTTTGGCTGCGGTTATGGCGGTTCTTGCAGCATCGATAGTTGCAGTAATAGTTTATAAATTATTTACTTCGGAAAAAGGAAGTACAACTCTCCCAGGTGGATGGAAATTTACATGGAATTAATATGGTGAAGATTAAAGATATTCCAAGAGAAGAAAGACCAAGAGAAAAAGCATATTTATATGGACTATCAACTTTATCGAATGCGGAATTGTTAGCATTATTACTTCAAACTGGATCGAAAGAAAAATCTGCTTTGGAATTAAGTTATGAATTGTTAGCTAGATATCATGGAATTTATGGGGTTTTCCATTGTTCAACGGATGAATTAATGAAAGTGAAAGGAATATCAAAGACAAAAGCTTTAAAATTAAAGGCTTCATTCCTTTTATATGAAAGAGCAATGCAAGATAATCTTTTATCTGATAGTAATTTTGAAATCGATCGAGTCGCCTTATATTTTAAACATCATTTAGCAAATGAAGTTCAAGAAGCGGCGTATATTTGTGTGGTGGATAAATCAAACCATATTATTGCGATTAAGGAACTATTTAAAGGAACAAAAGGACAGATTGTTCTTTCGCCTCAAATAATCTTAAAAAACGTAATTGAAAATGGGAGTCGATTTTATTTAATCCATAATCATCCTTCAGGAAATGTTTATCCTAGTAGGGAAGATTTAGAAACAACTGCGGCATTAGATTTGATGTCTTTATCTTTAAATATAATTTTTATTGATCATTTAATTATCGGTCAAAATTATTATTATTCAATAAATGAAAAAAAACAAAAAAAGTATCTACAGACAATAAAAGACAAATACTGATTTATTCAATGACATACTATACATATCATAAACATAATATTAAATGAGGAAAATGTATGGATATCATTAGGAAAATTAGAAATCGATTAGGGAAAAAAGATAAGGTTAATTTGTTTTATCGTATTAGTTGTAGTATATTGATTTGTATTAGTATTATTTTAGGCTTTTTAATTTATGCAAAAAAAGATGAAGAAGCGACTTTTTTAAATGAAAACTTCAATATTAATGTAAATTTTTCTAAGATGAATTCATGGATTAATGATTTGTTTAATTTTAAAAAAACGAGTAATAATGAGTATTTTCCTGTGGCAAATAATAAAATATATTTACCGATTGGCAAAGATTTATATCAAACAGATTCAAATGAAATATTCATGATTAATAAAGGAATTATCTTAGGCGTGAATCAAGAAAGTGATGCCTCTTATACTCTATTAATAAGTTATGATAATGGCGTAATCGCGAGTTATTTTAATATAGTTACTTGTTTAGTTAAAGAGTATGATCAATTACAAAAAGGAGAAATTATTGGGTATTATAATGAATCGTTTAAAGCGTTATTTAAAAAAGGTGATTCATTAGTGAAGTATGAAGATGCAGTTTAATGTTATCATTCATCCTTTTACTACCATATATATTCTATTAGCATTAATATTTAACCGTTTTTACTATTTTTTCTTATTTTATCTTCTTGCGATTATTCATGAATTATGCCACATCTTAGTCGCGTTAGTTTTTAAAGTAAAAGTGGAGGAAATGGTTTTATTACCTTTTGGAGTATACGCCAAGATGGATATAATGTTTTTATCACGCATCAAACAATTTTTGATTCTTATCGCAGGCCCTTTATCTTTTTTTATTAGTTATTTTTTGTTACATATATTATTTAAATTCCAAGTTATTTCTATCTATGCGTATAAAGATGCAATGACTAGTAATCTATTTATTTTTTTGTTCAATATATTACCAATTTCATGTTTGGATGGAGGGAGAATTATTAATATTTTATTTGATAGTATTTTTCCAAATTATAATGCGAGAATCATTAACATTGCTCTTTCAAGTTTAGTTCTAGTAATCATTTCAAGCTTTGTTATTACGCTAGGGCAATTAATGATTTCAATATTCTTAGTTACTCAACTTATTCTTAGTCTAATAAATTTAAAAAAAGATTATTTAAAATATTTAATTAGACGAATATATGAAAATCATTATCAAGATGTAAAAGTGATTAAAAATGATGCACTTTACCATTATAAAAATAATATTAGGATTAAAAATAAATGTATAGAAAATGAAAAATCTATAATAGAGAATTATCTTAAATCTGACAAAAAATAAAGTTAAAAATGATGTAATTTAATTTTGAGTTGTTATAATATAAATATCTTTTTGGAGGTATTTCTATGAAATTATATCAATTCATGACCTTTTTTGAAGAAGCAAGCGGAAGTAATGTTGCTGCTCTTGCTGAAGATTCAGTTTGGATTTTATTGATTCAATTATTTATTTTAGCAGCAGGATTAATGGTTGGCTTCTTCTTGTCAAGATTACCAATTGTAAAAAAGAGTTTAATTCCTACTTCTTTAATAGGAGGTTTAGTAATATTACTTTTTAAATTTATTCCTGCATTTGATGATGTGATTAATTATCAGATTATGGAAACAATTACATATCATTGTCTTGCATTAGGCTTTATCGCAATGTGTTTGAAAAAGGGTAAAGGAAATGGTACAAAAGCCGGATTCATTAGCGTTATTGATTCAGGGTTAATAATTGGTGGCTCTTATGTTGTTCAAGCAATTATTGGTGTCGGAATAACTGTTCTTATTTGTGCATTAGATAAAAATAGTGTTTTGATTCCAGCATCAGGTATTTTACTTGCATTAGGTTTTGGACAAGGCTCCGGTCAAGCGATGAACTATGGATTAAGATTTGAAAGTGAATTTGGCTTTAGTGGTGGAACGACTTTTGGACTTAGTATCGCTACTATAGGTTTCTTGGTGGCTG
The DNA here is from genome assembly GCA_029006735.1 of Caryophanales bacterium. Classification (GTDB taxonomy): domain Bacteria; phylum Bacillota_I; class Bacilli_A; order RFN20; family CAG-449; genus UBA3210. Next base: position 32,982 of record JAQXGN010000005.1, on the reverse strand, counting down.
CTTTTGTCGGAGTTATTTACATGAATATTTTAAGAAGAAAGGGTAAGATTCTTTCTGAAAGTGGATGTGTTAATCAAAATCATCAAATATCTGACTTTGTCGCAGAAAATGAAATACCAGATACTCCTTCAATTGATAAATTAACGATTAGTTTAATGTTTATTTTTATCATTTATGGAATTGTATATTTGATTATGTCACCATTTAAATCGGTTGGTTTAGTATGGGGATTCAATTTCTTATTTGGCTCAATCTTTGCTTCATTAACACGATTATTAATGAATTTCTTACAAAAGAAGAAAATATTAAAACAAGAATTATTGAATAATTACACATTAAATAGAGCAGGTAATTTCTTTTACGATATGATGATTATTGCAGGTTGTTCAGCGATTGATTTATCGCAAATTTCTTCTTATTGGTGGCAATTGATCGCATTATGTTTATTTGGTACAATTGGCACATTTGTTTATATTCGTTTTGCTTCAAATGAGGCATACAAAGGATATGAGAATGAAGGATTTTTATCTATGTTTGGTATGTTAACTGGAACAGCTAGTTCGGGTATGATTCTCTTAAGAGAAATTGATCCTAAATATGAAACTCCTGCGGCTAATAATCTTGTTTTAGGTGGTATTCCTGCGATTGCATTTGCTGGTGTATTATTATTGTTATTAGAGTATGCTCCACTAGGAATGAAAGAGTCATTAATCACTTTAGGAGTATTAGTATTCGCACTCATCGTGATAAGTATTGCAATATTTAGAAGAAAGATTTTTCATAAAAGAGTTAAAAAATAAAAAAAAATACGTTTAATGTAATTAATTATTGAAATATTATTTCATTTACTATAAACTATCTATGTTGTCGCCTTATAGAGGGCCTCAACCGCATTAAAGAGGTTATAAATAGATATTTATATCTTACCTTCCAAGCGAGTCTAAGTCTATAGAAAAATAAGGAGGTAATTTAGAATTATGTACGCAATTATCGAAACTGGCGGAAAGCAAATTAAAGTTGAAGTTGGTCAAAAAATCTATACTGAAAAGTTAGATGTTGAAGCAGGCGCTACTTATACTTTCGACAAAGTTTTACTTGTAAGTGGTGATTCTACAAAAGTTGGTGCTCCATATATTGATGGTGCAACAGTTGCTGCTAAAGTTGAAAAACAAGGTAAAGAAAAGAAGATCTTAGTTTTCAAATATAAAAGCAAAGCAAATTATCGTAGAAAACAAGGCCATCGCCAACCATATACATGCTTAACTATCGAATCAATTAATGCTTAATTGTTCTATGGTAAGAGTAAATATTTTATCAAAAGATGAAATCGTGTACGGCCTTGAAGTTAAAGGACATGCAGATTTCGCTACATCAGGCAAAGATTTAATCTGTGCAGGTGTGTCTTGTATTATTACAGGTGGGTTCAATGCTTTCAATAAAGAAGACATTGAAGAGATTACTTTAGAAGATGGATATGCTAAAGTAATATTGAAACCAGGTAGTGAATCATTAAAAGTATTAGATACAATTATTATTCAATTACAAACAATACAGGAAGGTTATTCAAAATATATCCAAATAAAATAATGAAAGATGAGGTGCAAACATATGATGTTTCAATTAAATATTCAATTATTTGCTTCTAAAAAAGGTGTCGGTTCTACAAAGAATGGCCGTGATTCTGAATCAAAAAGATTAGGATGCAAGGTCGCTGATGGTCAATGGTGCCATGCTGGTTCAATCATTTATCGTCAACGCGGTACAAAAATTTATCCAGGTTTAAATACTAAAAAAGGTGGAGATGATACAATTTTCGCTACATGTGATGGTATTGTTCATTTTGTCCGCTGGGGTAAAGATAGAACAAAAGCAACTGTAACTCCAGTCGAAGCTGAATAGTTATTTAATTACTTTAAAAGGCATTTGAAAATCAAATGCTTTTTTTAATGTTTTTTTTACATTTATTTGATATAATTACAATATAAAAATATTTCAATTTATTGAAATTATTTTTTTGCTAGGGAAGGGTGAGAATATGTTTATTGATAAAACAAGACCATTTTTAGTAAAAGCAGGACAAGGTGGCAATGGTGCTTTATCTTTTTTGCATATTAAATCGAATGAATTTGGTGGACCAGATGGCGGTAATGGTGGCCGAGGTGGTTCAATAATTTTGCGTGCAGTTCATGATCAATCAACATTAATTGCCTATTCACATGTAAAAAAAGTTCAAGCTCGTGATGGTGAAAAAGGACAGAAGAAAAAAATGTATGGTAGAGCAGCAGAAAATGTTTACTTAGACGTTCCTGTTGGAACTGTTGTTTTTGAAGAACCTAATCACACATTCTTAATGGATTTATCAAAAGAAGGACAAGAATTTGTTGTTGCTAAAGGCGGTAGAGGTGGAAGAGGTAATGCTTGCTTTACTACTTCGGTTATTCAAGCACCAAAAATTGCTGAGAATGGTATGCCTGGTCAAGAACGAATGATTTCTTTAGAATTAAAGTTATTAGCAGATGTTGGTTTAGTTGGCTTACCAAGCGTTGGAAAATCAACTTTACTAAGTGTTGTATCTAAAGCAAAACCGGAAATTGGTGATTATCCTTTTACTACAATTACTCCCAATTTAGGTGTTACTTATTTAGATGATGGCTCTTCTTTTGTTATCGCTGATTTACCTGGATTAATTGAAGGTGCAAGTAAAGGAAAAGGATTAGGATTACAATTTTTACGTCATATTGAACGTTGCCGTGTTTTAGTACATATGATAGATATGAATAGTGAAGATCCACTTCACGATTTTCAAGTTATTAATAATGAGCTTGATTCATATGGCTTTAATTTAATGAAAAGGCCAATGATTGTTGTTTGTAGTAAAGTAGAAGATGAAGAAACAGAGGCAAAATACTTAGAAGTTAAAAAAGCACTTGATGGTAAATATGATGTTTTACCAATCTCTGCGATTATGCATGATAAAATCAATGTTTTACTTTACAAGATAAAAGATACATTAATCAATGCTCCATATTTCCCACTTTATGAAGAAAAGAGTGCTGATGTTAAAGTATATGACGCACACTTAGATTTAAAAGAAGAATTTAATGTAGAAAGAGTAGGAACTCATGAATTTAGAATTTATGGAGAAAGAATTGAAAGAACTTATCATTTAATCAATTTGACAAGTGATGAAGGTGTTATGAAATTATTATCAATTTTACGTAATCTTAAAGTTGATGATAAATTAAAAGAACTTGGAGCACAAGATGGTGACACAGTTACATTATGTGACTTCGAGTTTGATTATTACGAATAGGAGAAAGAATTATGAAGAAGGGTTGGTTTAAAATATTGATAGTTGGTATTTTATCTTTAATCACTCTTTCATCATGCGATTTTTATGAGATTATTAATGAGTTATTAAATAATATTTATCCAACAGGATCAGTTAGTTATACTGATAATGGCTTTAGATTAGTTTCAACTCCAGAAGAGAATATTACCATTGTTCGTGATGATGAAACATTATCAGGACATTCAATCACATTAAAAGATGTAAAAGATGGAGAAGGATATGAGGTTTTTCCATCAATTGGAGATAATAATTTATTAGTAATCCCAGTTTATTTTTCTGATTATCCAGTAGAACAATGCATTGGCGATAAGGGTGTTGCAAAAGAAAATATTGAAAAAGTATTTTTTGGTAGTACTCAAGATACTGGTTGGGAAAGTGTTTCCTCATATTATAATAAATCAAGTTACGGGAACTTAAATATTACCGGTTTAGTAACTGATTGGTGTCCATTAAATAAAACATTGATCGATGTTGCTATGAATACTCAATATGATGATCCATCTATTTATTGCCTTGAAACTGCGGTTAAATGGTTTAAGACTAATTATCCCGATGAAGTTACTAATTTCGATTTAGATTCAGATGGATATATTGATTCGATTGTTTTAGTATATGCGAATGATGCTTATTCAAATTCAACTGCAAGAGACTATTCTAGAAAGTACACTTCTAAAGAATTATCATATGTAAAGAATTTTTTATGGGCATATACATTCTGGAATTATAAAGTTAAAGCAAATAAATATTCTCCAGAAGGAAATGCTTATACTTGGTTAAGTTATTCTTTCCTTTGGGAAGGTGGATATTATGAACAAACAGGCACATATTTTGGATCAAAAAATAAATTAGTTGATTGTCATACTTATGTTCATGAATTTGGTCATCTTTTAGGACTTGAAGATTATTATAGTTATGATGATAATGATTTTTCTCCTGCAGGAAGATTGGATATGATGGATTATAATATTGGTGATCATAGTCCATTTTCTAAATATTGTTTAGGTTGGATTGAACCAACTATTGTTGATCATGTTGGTACTTATACAATTAATAAGTTCACATCGGATGGTAGTGCATTATTGATTCCTGCTGATCTTGATCGATTCTCATATTCAGCATTTGATGAATATTTACTTATTGATTTATATTCACCAGATGAATTAAATAAATTAGATTCAACTAATCAATATTGTGGCTCTACATCGCAATATCCAAAATTATTTTCTAAATTAGGTGTAAGAATATTTCATGTTGATTCTCGTTTAGCGGTTTTAAATCAACAAAATAAACAATATTACTACACTCATAAAAATAATGATTTATCACTTAATCGTCACACTATTCAACAAACTGCGCATTCTAATACGCCATCTTATTCATTAGATCCATATAATCGATTATTAACATTATTAAGTTCTCAAACTGATGCAATGTTTAAAAATAAAGCTGCATCAAATGCTGATTTATTTGATAAAGGTGATGTCTTTTCTTCCTTTGGATTTAATAATGGTAAGGAATTACAATATGAAATAACAATTGATTCAATTGATTCACTTACTGGCACATGCCAAATCACCGTTTCTAAGAAAGGAGAATAATTTAATGGATGATAAGAAGTTTAATTCAGTACATATTGGACTAATAAGTGCTTTTGTATTACTAATTATGCTTTTTTTCATTATTGTTATTATGAAGTCTTAATAGTATGTATTTTTATTTAAAAGGTATAGTAGTTCATAAATTTGATGATTATATTGTTATTGATATTAATGGTATTGGATATCAAGTTTTAGTAATGCATAGTGAAGATTTTCCTTTAGGAGAAGAAGTATTAGTTTATATTGTGCATGTGGTTAGAGAAGATGAAGAATACTTTGTTGGTTTTTCTTCATTAAAAGAAAAAAAGGTATTTAATCAATTATGTACATGTAAAGGCATTGGACCAAAAACTGCTCTTTCTGCTTTACGTGGTATTAGCGTTGATGATTTTATTTTGGCAATTCAAAATGAAGATGTAAAAAAACTTAAAAAGTTAGATGGAATTGGACCAAAAGCAGCTTCTCAGATTATTTTAGATTTAAAGGGAAGTATTGCTCCAATTGAAAATAATTCAAAAAGAAAATTTAATCAAAATCAAGAAGATGCTATTTTAGGATTAAAATCTTTAGGTTTTAAAGTTAAAGATATAGAAGATTGTTTATTAAGAATTAATGATGATAGTTTATCAACACAAGAATATGTAACATTAGTATTAAGGATGATAAAGAAATAATATGGCAAGATTATTAGACCCAAAGAAAAAAGATATTAAAGAAGATGAAGAAGAAGTAAGTTTGCGTCCATTGACTTTTGAAGATTATATCGGCCAAGAAGAAATGAAAAATAACTTACGTATCTTTATTGGCGCAGCTAGAAAAAGAAATGAAGTGTTAGATCATGTTTTAGTATATGGTCCCCCTGGGCTTGGAAAAACTACTTTAGCTTATGTTGTCGCTCATGAAATGGGAGGGAATATTCGTCTTGTTAATGGACCTAGTTTAGAAAAGCCAGGAGATTTAGCAGCGATTTTATCTACTATTCAACCAGGGGATATTCTTTTTATTGATGAAATACATCGTATACCTCGTGTTGTTGAAGAAATCTTATATGGCGCAATGGAAGATTTCCAATTGACTTTAATGATTGGAAAAGACGAAGAAGCAAGAAATATTTCAATTGATATCGCTCCTTTTACTTTATTTGGAGCAACAACAAAACCAGGAGATTTATCTTCTCCATTACGAGATCGTTTTGGGATTGTAAATCGTCTAAATTATTATACGGAAGATGAATTAACAAAGATTGTTTGTCGAACAAGTCGTGTATTTAATACTCCAATTAATGCTGATGCAGCTAAATTAATCGCAATAAGATCAAGAGGTACTCCACGTATTGCTAATCGTATTTATCGTCGAGTTCGTGATTTTGCTTCATTTAGTGATCTACATAATATTGATTACGATTTAACTTTAACTGCTCTTAAACAATTGAAGATAGATTCTCTTGGACTAGATGAAATTGATTCTCGCTACATCCACACATTAATAAAAAGATTTAATGGTGGTCCAGTTGGACTAGAAACTCTTGCTTCAACTATCGGTGAAGAAGTGAATAATTTAGAAGAAGTTTATGAACCTTATTTATTAAAACTTGGTTTAATCAATAAGACACCTCGAGGAAGAGTTGCAACTGAAAAAGCCTATTCCCATTATAATATCGATTTATTTAGTCATGATTGATATTAATGTTTTAGATTAACACCTAAAATACAACCAAAAATTAAAAGTGATATTCTTCCAATTATAATAAAAGCATTGGTTGACATATTATTTGCATTAATTGTTTTCATTACAAAAAATATAGATAAATAGATGGTAGAAAGAAGTAGACCGTTTAGTAGGCCTCTTCTTTTTTCTTTGAAGCCAATTAAAAAACCTAATAACATTGATAAAAAGAAAGATATACCAACCATGATATTTTTACTTGTCTCACTATTTATTACTTGTAATGATGTTAATAAAGAAACAATTAAAGTTGCGATTAATCCAATAATAAAAGTTGTAAAAAGACAAATACTATAATTAATTAGTTTTGTTTTCATATTCCACCTCATCTAAAAATATGAAATAAATATCAAAATTAGAAATAAAATTATGACATTAATAGAAATCTTTCAACTTACGTATAAAACTATCATCTGTTACTTTACTTTAATCTTTATTTTGAAAATAATGGGGAAAAGAGAATTAGGACAAGTATCTACATTCGATATTGTAGTCTTTTTTGTTATTTCTGAATTATTTTCTTTATCTTTAAATGAACCAGATCATTCAATTTTAAGATCGCTTATTCCTATAGGAATAATTGTTATTCTTCAAGTTCTTTCCGCTTTTTTATCTTTACGTATTCCAAAACTTAGAAAAGTGTTTGAAGGAAAGAATGTCATTATTATTGATAAAGGTAAAATCAATTATGAAAATATGAGAAATGAAAGATATAATCTCGATGATTTAATGGAAGGCCTTTTTCAAAATCATATTCAATCGCCTTTAGAAGTAGAATATGCTTTTTTATTAGATTCTGGTAATATGGTGGTTATAAAAAAATCAGAATGTATTTTGTTAAGTTTGGATCCATTAATTCAAGATGGAGTAATAAACAAAGAAGCATTAAAAAGTATTAATATGAGTGAAGATGAATTGATGTTATTAATAAAAGAAAAAGGATATTCAGATTATAAAAAAATCTTTTTTGCACAATTATTAAAGGATGGTTTATATATTATTCCTTTTGATGAACTTATAAATAAAAAATAGATTCATTAAAACATCAATATAAATACTAATCATTGTCGCAATTCCAATACCTATTGTTTTAAATAATAAAACAAAGATGATTAAAAAAACAATTCGAATAAGCGAAGAAATAAATGTGGAAATCAAACTTTTCTTGCTTAAAGAAAACATATTTAAAGCGACAGAAATTGGTGTTTCGATATAATAAATAACAAATGGTAGAGAAAATATTTTTAAATATTTATGACCTAAAGTATTCCCAAAGACTATTTTTAAGAATATATCACCAAAAAAGAAAAATATTATCGATACTAATAAACCAAGGATAAAACAAAGTAATGTGATTTTATAAAATAGTTTAATCGCTTCTTTATTCTTCTTTTTTGCAAGAAGACTTCCCATATTAGGGATTAGATAATTAGATAATGTGTAAGAAATAAAACCAGGCATGATTAATAATGAAAGAACATAACCGGATATAATTCCATATTCTTTAGCAATTTCATTATTAGTAAAACCAGATTTCATCATAATATAACTAAAAATAATTGGCTCTAAGCAATAAGTTAAAGAGCCGATGATTCTTGAAGAAGTTAAGGGTAAAGATATATTCATTAATAGTTTAGTTTCTGCTTTATTAATGAGAGTAACTTTATTAAAGTTATTGATAAAATCTCTTCTTGAAGAAAAACTACAAAAAGATAGGTTGGCTCCTATTTGAAATATTTCACCAAAGGCTAAAGAATATACACCAATTGATGCCTTATAAGGAGTATCAACTTCACCGATTAAACTAAAGATAGTAATAATAAATAATAATCTTCCACTTTCTTCGAATATTTGTGATAAAGATGTTATTTTTACTTCTCCTTTACCTAAAAAATAGCCCTTAATTATCGCGGATAATGTAGTTAATGGAACTAATATAATCGATGCATATAAACAATATATTGTGTCGTAATTATGTAATAAATATATCGAAATATCTTTACTTAATAAGACTAATAGTATCATTAATATGATACTAAAGAAACAAACAATGAATAATGCGGAAAGAAATATCTTCTTCTCTTTATTTGGATATTTGCTTATTAAGGTGGATAAGGCATTAGGAAGAGAAAAACTCGATAGGGTAATAATGAAAACTAAGATTGGATTAACAAGAGAAAACAATCCTAAAGCTTCTACACCTAATTCACGCGTTAGAATGATTTTACTAAACAATGAGATAAATTTTGCAAAAAATCCAATCGATAAAATGCTGATAAAGTAAAAAGATTTATTTTTTTTTCTCATTTTCCACCTTATTATTGAAAATAATAAATAGTAATGTTATAGTTAATAAGCGATTTAGTGCAATTAACAGTTTTAGTTGCTAAAAAATCTTGAAGATTACAACATATCATTCTATTTTAAGAGAATGAAAAGAAATTTAGAACAAAAATTTTGGAGGAAAATATATGCGTAGATTTTACGGATTCATTGTGTTTATAACTTCATTGTTATTAATTGTATTTGCATGTTTACAAACACAAGTCAGAGATGTTGTTTCAGGACTTGAATATTCAGGTGGTTACGAAACATTATATCAAGTTGATTTAAAAACATCGGATAAGAGTATTAATGATATCGCTGATATCGTTATTAATCGTATTAATGATGCTGGAGTTGAAAATGCTCATGTCTATCATCAAACAGGTTTAAATGAAAAAGAAGATACAGACTATATTAGAATTACAATGAACGCTGAAAATGAACAAGAACTTGACTATGTTTTACGTTCAGTAGAAGCAACAGGTTCTATTTCAGTTTCTACTTTAATGTCATCAGGTGATTATGATTATGTCATCGATAATCCATTCGATATTGGATCTGCTAAAGTTGAATGGAATGGTGATTCTCCATTTGTCAAAGTCGATATAAAAAAGGGAACAGAAAAAGATTTCAAAACATTCACAGAAACATGTAATAAAGCATATGATGAATTCCAAAGTATCTATAATTCTAATTCTGAAGAAGAAAGTACAATTCAAGGTGTTATGATTATTTGGTTAGATAAGACTGATGAAGATAACTACATTAATATTTTCAAAGAACCAAATGAAATTACTCAAGCACAAATGAAAAAGAAGATTCTTGCAATCGTCCCAACAGATAACTTTACTTATACAGAAAAAGCAGATGGAACAGTTGATGTATCTGAATTAATGATTTCATATTATGACTATGAACAAACTTCAATGGTCGCATCTTCTGCTCATACAATTGAAAGAATCATTAACTATGGTTCAGCAGATTATGAGATGACTCGTTTATATACTCAAATGGTTAAAGCAACTGCAGGAACTGATTATGCAAGATTTATATTAATTGGTGTTGGTGTTGCTGCAATCTGTTTATTAGCTTATTTTATTGTTATTCATAGATTATCAGGCTTAGCTGCTTGGACAGGAATTATCGTTAGTTTACTTGTAGAACTTGTAGTATTTAATTTCTTTAAATTCACATTTACTACTATGTCTGCTTTAGGTATATTAATTTCTTTAGTTGCAAATGCAGTATATGCAATTACATATTTAAATAAGTTTAAGGATGAATTATATAAAGGTAAATCTGCAGTTAAAGCAAGACAAGAATCAACCAAATCAACTTTAGTTAATTTAATTGATGTTTCTGTTGTTGGTTTATTCATTGCAATTATTGCTTTATATTCAGTTACTTCACAAGTTAAATTATTACCAATTTCTGTTATTATCGGTTTAGGTAGTGCCCTAGTATTAAATAGAGTAATTACTTTATTTGCAATGTATTGGTTAACAAATAATAAATTAGCAGTTGAAAATAAAACAATTTTTGGCGTAAAAGCTAGTGATGTTCCAAACGTTCTTGCTCAAGAAGGACAAAAGAAATTCAATCCTTTATATAATTTTGATCCAATTAAAAATGGTAAGAAAGCAACAATTGGATTAGGTGCTATTTCATTAGTTGGCGCTTTAATCTTAATTGTAAGTGCAATTATTCCAGGCGTTTCAATTTTCAATGAATCAAATGAATCTAGATCATATACACGTATTGAAGTTTCTTCAGAATTAGTTGATACACGTTATTTATTTGAAACAAATGAAGATGTTGAAAAATATTTTAATGAAAAATATCCAGATTATGATATTACTAATATTGATATTGTCATTGAAGAAAATGTTATTATTCCTGGTCGATTAAAAGAAGATATGCCAGATATTGCTTATGTCTCTATTTCTTTAAAACAAGATTTAGATACAAGTGTATTCCAAGATTTAGCTACAAATTTAACTGTTGATTTAAAGACAAAAGACTATGGCGATACAGCAGTTGTATCTGTAACTAGATTAGAAGCAAATTCTACTGCATACTTAATGAAATCTGCTGTTGCAGTTGTCTCATTATTTGCTGGATTAGCTGTTGTATTTATCACATTAAGATTTGGTTATACTTATGGATTATCAACATTAGCTTCTTTAGTTCCTTCAACATTATTTACTTTAGGCTTTTTCTCTGCAACTAGATTAGAAATCTCTGCATTATCATTAACGGGCATTGCTGCAGGTTTATTAATTGTCGTTATCGCTCAAATTCCATTATTTGAGAACATGAAGAAACTAAAACGAGAATCAAAAGTTAAAGTAACTACATTTGAACAAAGAAGAGATATTGCACTTCAAGCAAGTCATAATACAATGATTACAGTTGTTGAAATTCTTTGCTTTGCAACTCTTTCAACATTAATTGTTGCATTATCTAGCCCATTAACATATTCAATTTTATCTACATATGGTGCAATGATTATTTCTATTATCGGTGGATTATGTTCTACATTATTAATATTAGTTCCAGTCTATTTATTCTTAGAAAAGAGAATTCATTTCACAATTAAGATTAATCGTGAAAAAAGAAATAAGAAGAGAATGGAAAAGGCTAAAGAAGAAAATAAAAATCGTGGTGCAGAACCTCAAGAATCAATTATTCCAGGTATTAATGATTAATTATTAGCTTGCGTTATATGCGCAAGCTTTTTTTAAAAAAAGGAAGCATATGAATAAATTCTTATTTAATTTACTAGAAAAAATGAAATTATCATATGAGGATTATTTAGATTTAACAAAAGATATTAGTCTTTCTAATTTAGAGAATCCAGATGATTTCATCAATATGGATTTAGCATACTCACGAATCAATAAAGCAATAAATAATAATGAAAAAATTATGATTTATGGTGATTATGATTGTGATGGATTTTGTAGTGTTTCCATTATGATTAATCTATTTAAAAAATTAAATTATCATCAAGTGGGTTATTATATTCCATCTCGATTTAAAGATGGTTATGGTATTAATGAAGATATGGTTAGATTGATTCATAAAAAAGGATATAAGTTGATTATTACTGTTGATAATGGGGTTAGTCAATTTTCTAGTTTAGAATTAGCTAAGCAACTAGGAATCGATGTTATTATTACGGATCATCATGAATTTCAATCTATTTTACCAACTTGTTATACTATAATTCACCCATTTTTGAAACATAATAATTTATGTTTACCTCAATGTGGTGCTTATGTAGTTTTTATGTTAGCAAGCAAGTTACTAGGTTATTATGATGAATATTTATTGACTTTAGCTTCTTTAGCGACTATTTCGGATTTGATGCCATTAAAATCACATAATCGAAATATTGTTCGTTTAGGTATTCAATTTTTAATTAAGAATAAATATCCTTCATTTAATATGTTATTAGATGCAACAAAAAGCATTGATGAAAAGACATTTGGATTTGATATAGCTCCAAAGATTAATGCGGTTGGAAGAATTATAGAAGATATATCTATTAATCGCGTTATTGAATACTTTTCAACTAATGATTATAGTGAATTATTAGATATATCACAATTTATTAATGAAGCGAATAATAAGCGTAAAGCGTTAACTTTAGATGCTTTTAAATCTTTAGATTTATCTGAATTTAAAGATGATAAAGTAATTGTTATTAAGTTAAATAATATTAATGAAGGATTGATAGGCTTAGTCGCAAATCGGATTATGAATGAAACAAAGAAGCCTTGTGTAGTTTTCACCAATGATCAATTTAATCTATTGAAAGGATCAGCTCGCTCTTTAACTGGCTTTGCTTTAAATGAAGCGTTTGAAGAATTAAAAGATATATTAGAACGTTTTGGAGGACATGCAAATGCAGGAGGCTTATCAATAAAAGAAGAGAATTTCTTTGCTTTTAAAGAAAGAATAAACGCTCTAGCGCAGAATAAGATTATTCATGAAGAAGAGAAGATTATCTTAGATTGTCAAAAAGAAGATTTTAATTATGAAAATTATCAAATAATTAAATCACTTTCACCATTTGGAGAAGGGTTTATAGAACCGTATTTATCTATTATTATTTCTTCTAATAATATTACATATTTATCTTTAGGCGCACATATAAAAGGGAATATTAATCAAAATTGTTCTTTTATCGGATTTAATTTTAATAAAAATTATGGAGTAGAAAGACAAGTTAAATTGACTGGTAGATTAGAACTTGATAACTTTAGAGGAGGGAAAAAGCTCTCTTTTAAAGTTAGTGAATTAATTGAGTTAGAATAATAATCATTAATATTGAACAGGTATTAATGATTTTTTTTATTCTTGATGAATATGTTTAAATATGAATAGTAATCTAAATTATTTAATTAGATCTTTTATTGGCTTAATACTTGCCTTCATTTTTTCTCATATTACTTGTTTATTATTAATAAGATATCAAAAAAAGAAAAGGATTGGTCAATCAATTAATCTATATTTAAACCAAAATCATCAAAAGAAAAAAGATACTCCTTCAATGGGAGGAATCGGTATTATTATTGGATTAATCATATCTTCTTTTTCTAAAGTAATAAACTATCAGAATTATAAATATAGTCTCGGTTTAGTTTTAATAATATCATTTTTTTTAATAGGATTAGTTGATGATTGGCTTAAAGAGAAGAAATCATATAAAGGGTTATCTCCTTTTATTAGACTTTTTTTTGAATTATTAATTACTATTGTTATATTTATAATATATTCGAAACATTATGAAATCGAATTATCAATTAATCTTACTAAAAATATAGTTATATTTATAGGTTCTTTTTTTCCATTATTATTTGTATTTTTAATAATTGGTAGTGCGAATGCATTTAATTTAACTGATGGATTAGACGGATTAAGTGGAGGATTATTTTTAATTAGTATTCTTCCATTAATTACTATATCTTTATTTAAAGGAGAGTATGAAATAGCGTTTTTATTGATTCAATTATTTGGCGCAACACTAGGATTTTTATTTTATAATATTCCACCCGCGAAAATATTTATGGGTGATTCAGGCAGTTTAGCACTTGGATCAATATTGGGTTTTGTATGTTTTTCACTTAATGAGATTAGATTACTTTTAATTGTTGGAGGTATATTCATCTTTGAAACAATAAGTGTTATTTTACAAGTTTTATCATATCAATTAAAAGGGAAAAGAATATTTTTAATGACCCCATTTCATCATCACTTAGAGATGAAAAGAAAAAATGAATCACAAGTTGTTATTATTTTTTATGTGATTGGCTTTATTTTATCTTTAATTGGTTTATATATAGGTATTTTTATATGAAAATATTGATACTAGGATTTTCTAAAACTGGAAAAAGTGTGTATTCTTTTTTAAAAGGGAAAGAAGAAATTTATGTTTATGATAAAAATAGGATTGATATAAAAGAGTATTTATCTTATAAAGATATCGTAAATAATTGGATGTATTTTGATTATGTTATTCGTTCTCCAGGAATTAAGTCAACATCAAAAATATATATGTTAGCCACTCAATTAACTAATAAAATAGTATCTGATATTGAGTTTGCATTTTTATATTTACCAAAAGGAAGAATAATTGGAGTAACTGGGACTAATGGAAAAACTACTTTAGTTAAGATGTTAGATCATTTATTAAAAGAAAGATATCATTGTATAGTTTGTGGTAATATTGGAATTCCGATTTTTGATATTATTACAAAAGTTAAGTTAGAATCGATTCTAATTATTGAATTATCATCTTTTCAATTAGAAAATATTTATTCAAAAAAGTTTGATTATGGCATTATATTAAATATTAGTGAGAATCATTTAAATGCTGTCCCTAATTATGCATATTATAAGGCAAGTAAATTAAAACTTATAAACTTATCGGATATCTATTTAACAAGTAAAGAAATTGAAAAACTAAATTATCCATTTAAAATAATGATAAAAAGAATTTTCTTACCTCAATTAAAGGTCGTTTATTATATAGGGAATAAACTAGGATTAGAGGATAGATATATAGAAGATAGAATGAATAGTTTTCAATCCCTATCATTTCGAGTAGAAGAGATTCATCATTATGGTAATATAACATTTATTAATGATTCTAAATCGACTAGTATTAGTTCAACAAATGCATGTTTATCGTGTTTTAATGACAAAAAAAGGATTCTTATAATTGGAGGAATATCTAAATCAAGTTCATTTAAAAATATTAATTTAAAAAATGATGATATAGTTATCGGATTTGGTAAAGCTAGATATATAATATATAAGGATTTAAAGTGTGCTATTTTTCAAACTCTTGAAGAAGTAATCATCTTCATAAAAAGGAAATATATAAAAGGGAATTATTATATTATTTTTTCTCCGGCTTGTTCTTCTTTTGATCAATATTCTTCATTTGAAGAAAGAGGAGAAAATTTTAACTTCTTAATTAATAAATATTTTTAATAATAGTTTAAATGGTATAATATATTAATGAAGGAAGTGAATGATTATGTTTTTTGAAGAAACAACTAGTGAAATAATTAGTGAAGTAAGTTCGACTCTTGAAGAAGGTGGCTCTTCCTTATCAAAATGGAATTGGGAAGAAATTTTCCATAACATCGTAAATTGGTGTAAAACAGATGGCTTAAGATTTTTAATCGCACTTATTGTATTAATTGTTTTATTTTTAATTATTAATGGAATTGCAAAAGGAATTAGATCAAATTTAAGACGTCATCATAAAGATGAAATTATATGTAACGCTGTATATAATGTGATAAGAAAAGCATTAAAATTAGTCGTGTTAATTTTATTTTTAGGATATATTGGTATTGATATGGCAGGCGTTTCTAGTATTATCGCAAGCTGTGCAGTTGCTTTGGGTTTAGCACTACAAGGATCATTATCTAATGTCGCTGGATGGTTTATGATTGTTTTAATTAGACCATTTAAATTAGGGGATTTTATTTCATGCCAAGGGGAAGCAGGAACTGTTGAAGATATCAATCTATTCTATACTCATTTAAAAACCCCAGATAATAAAGTAATATTAATACCAAATGGTAATTTAACTAGTGGAAATATTACTAATTTCTCTAAGAAAGATATTCGAAGAATTGATTTAGTATTCCCAATCTCATATAAAGATGATTCTAAACTTGCGATTGAAACAATTAAAAAGACAATCAGTAAAAATAATATGATTTTTACAAATCCAGAGCCATTTGTCCGTGTATCTAATTATTCTAATTCTAGCGTTGATATTACAGTTAGAGTATGGTCTAAAAGTGATGATTATTGGACTATATATTTTGATTTGATGGATTCTATTAGAAAAGATTTAGAAGCAAGTGGATGTACAATTCCATATAATCAACTTGATGTTAATATCTCTTATAATAATAAAGAAAACAATATTAACGAAGAAAAATAATTTAACTGAGTATTTGCAATTTGCAAATACTTTTTTTTAATCTTTTTACATATCTTTAATTATGAAAAGATTATTTGATAAATCAGATTATTTAATTACTTTAGTAACTTTTTGTATTTGTATTATCGGATTATTTTTAGTTAAAGAATCATCTTTAATTTGGGCAAGATATTTATATAATAATGAATTATATTTTTTTTCACGGCAATTAATTTTCTTTTTTGTTGGTATTATCTTCTTTTATTTAGGTTATAGTATTTCTTTTAAATTCTTATATAAATATAGTATTTATATTTTACTTTTATCTTATTTATTACTTATTTTAACGATTGTTCCAGGAATTGGATTAACCAAAAATGGTTCTACCTCTTGGTTAGGCTATAAATCATTATCTTTTCAACCGAGTGAGTTATTTAAAATAGGGATTATTTTAATTAATGCAAAATATCTCCAAATCACTTATTACAAGTCGAATAAGATTAAAGTAATTTACTTACCTTTACTATTATTAGGAATTGGTATATTTTTAATCATGTTACAGCCTGATTTAGGAAGTTGTTTAGTTATAGTATCTAGTGTTATTATTCAATTATTTGTTTCTAAATTACCTTTTAAAATATTTATTATTACTTTGATTGTTCTTCTTTTTGGCGTTGTTATTTTAATTCTATCAGCATCTTATCGAATGAATCGGATATTTGCTTTTATTGATCCTTTTAAAGATCCATTAGGAAGTGGATTTCAAATCATTCAATCACTATTTGCAATAGGTCCAGGGGGAATCATTGGTCAAGGATTTAATACTTCTATCCAACGATATTTTTATTTACCTGAACCTCAAACTGATTTTATTTTTGCTATCTACATTGAAGAATTTGGCTTACTAGGTGGAGCGATTCTAATTAGTTTATATTTTCTATTATTTTATTTAATATATCAAAAAACAATTCATCAAAAAAATATCTTTAAAGCCTATGTTAATATTGGTTTTTTAGGATTATTATTTGTACAAGTATTCATTAATTTGGGCGTTGTTATTGGCTTATTACCAGTAACTGGAATAACTTTACCTTTAATATCTTATGGAGGAAGTTCGTTGATATTAAGTTTATTTTCTATTGGTTTAATACTTTCGAAGAGAGGAGAAGAAACTAATGAAGATCTTACTTGTCGCATCAAGTAGTGGAGGTCATGTTTATCCTTGCATTTCCTTTGGTGATTATTTAAAAAAGAATCATCATAAAGTAAAATACTTAGGAATTAAAAATCAATTTGAAGAAGATATTTATCTTCAAGAGGGAATATATTTAGGTATAGAAAATAGTTTTAAAAAGTATCTAACACATCCGAATTTACAAGAATTATTATATCTAAAAAAGATAATTAAAGAATTTGATGCAATCATTTGTTTTGGTGGGTTTATCACTTTTTTAGTAACTATTGCGAATATATTTATTAATCGGCCTTTATTTATTCATGAACAAAATGTCGTATTAGGAGATGCGAATAAGATAGGGAGTATTTTTTCAAAAAGAGTTTTTACTGCTTTTGATATTAAAATATATAAAGGAATGTATGTAGGTAATCCACGTCAAGAAAAGTGTAAAAAAAAAGAATTTTCTTTTAAGAAAAAATTAAGAGTTCTATTTGTATTTGGCTCATTATCTTCAACAACTTTATTAGATATAGTTTGTAAATACGTCAATTCTATAAATGATAATATGCATGATTATACGATTGTAATTAGCAAAAAATACTACCAAATATATACTAAAAAAATACTAAATAAGCGAATTACCTTACTCTCTAACATCGATTTAAGTAAAAACTATGATAATTATGATCTTATCTTTTCTCGTGCAGGAGCATCAACTTTAAGTGAAATTATTGCTTCTAGAACATATGCAGTAATCATTCCTTCACCTTATGTAAAACATAACCATCAATATAAAAATGCGTTGTATTTAAAAAAGAAGGGAATGATTGATGTTCTTTTAGAAAAAGATTTTTCATTAGAAAATATAAATAGATTTATTGAATTATATTCTTCAGATTTTTCTTATGTTTATAATCGATATTTAAGATTAAGTATGTATAGATTAAGAAATAGTAATGAACTAATGGAAAAAGAAATACTCAAATATGTTAAAAATTAAGTATAATTTTGATGCAAGCAAAATATCTTTTATAAAAAATGGGGGAAAAGTAAAAGGATATATTGAGTGTGATGATATCGATTTATTAAGTAAAATAATACCATACGTAAAAAATTATAAATATATTGGTAATACATCAAATATACTATTTTTGTTTGAAAAAAAAGATATTTATTTGATCCGATATATCAATCGTCAGTTTATTGTTTTGCCTAATAAGTTATTGATGGGATCTAGTTTATCACTAAATAGAATCTATCAAAATAGTCTCAAATATGAATTTTCCGGTTTTGATGCAATTGGATTGATCCCGGGATTTCTTGGTGGGGCAATAATAAATAATGCAAGTTGTTTTAATCAAGAAATATCATCATTTTTAGAATTTATTATTTTGATGGATCAATATGGAAATATAAAAAAAATCGATAAGAAAATGATTGATTTTTCTTATCATAAATCTTCGTTAGAATCTTCGAATTTAATAATATGTGCTGTTTTTAACTACCATATGATAAGTAAAAATAAATTAAAAGAATCTCATGCTCGATATTTTAATATAAAGAAATCTACTCAACCACTAGATAAATTAACCTTAGGTTCATTATTTTCCTATAATGAAAAAGTCTGTGTTCCTTACATATTAGACCATTTAGGTCTAAAGGGATTTCGTATTGGTAATATTAAAATAAGTGAAAAACATGCAAATTTTATTGAATTTCATCCAAATGAACTAGAAAATATACGTTTACTAATTGAAGAAGTAAAAATGATATTATATAATAATTTAAGTTATTATATCGATTTAGAAATTGAGATAATATCCTAGAGAGGAATTCTATGGAGCAAATTAAAGAAAAAAGTGAATTTGCAAATATTATTAAGAAAAATCAACAAAAGAAAAAGAATATTTTTATTGCTAAAATTGTTTCTATTTGTCTAGTTTTTATCCTAGTAATTATTTATTTTGCTCTACCTTTATCTCATGTAAGTAATATTCATGTTTCTGGTTTAGTTTATTATACGGAGAATAATATTCGTGAACTTTCTGGATTAAAAAAATATGATTCTTTATATTTTATTTCCTCAAAAGAGATTAAAAAGAATTTAGAAAAAACTTATTTTATTGAAGAAGATTCTGTCAATGTTAAGATTAATCCTTTTGGATTATTTATTTCTTTAAAAGAAATCGCTCCAGTTTTTGTCTATAATAATGCAATTTATTTATCAAATAAGAAAGCATTAGATGCAAATATCTTTACTAATGAAAATGAATTGATTGGTGAATTTGCTAAAGTTAATTCACAAAAATGTACTGAAATTTTATCTGATCCAGAAAGTAGCATTATTCCAAAGAGTGAATATAGTATTCTTTCATCTACTTTATTAAGATTATCAGAATATGATCGTCAGCTTATATCTTATGTTGATTATGATCCAACTAATTATTTGTATAATTTCTATTATCTTATCAAAGATAATACTTATTTAAAATTATCAGTATTTAATAACGTTATTTTAATTGATGCAGAGAATTTAGCTTTTGCTTTAACTAGTGATAAAGTAGATTCTTATAAGGATATGATTAGTAATAAAGATTTAAAAGATCAATTTGTGCCTTATAGTGAAACTCTTAATAATGAAGAATGCACTATATATGGAGAAAAATTAATTTGTAGAAAAAATGATGATGGAACGTTATCTTATCAAGGGAAAATTTATAATTTAGACAGTGAAGAATAGATGTAATAATTAAAGGAGGTAATTATGGCAGAGGAATTAAGAAGATTTGTAGCATTAGAGATTGCTTCAAAAGCAGTAAGATTAGTTTGTGGATATACGCAAGATGGTCTTGTTTATGTTTTACATGCTTTAGAAACTTCCGCGAATGCATTAGATGCAGGGCAGGTAGTAGAATCTGATACATTAACTGCAGCAATAAAAAGTGTGATTAATACTGCAAGCGATAATTTAGGAATTAGAATTCGTGATGTTGTTTTAGCTTTACCTCCAATGGGTTTAGTTTTCCCAAAAGAAAGGGCAAGTACAAATACGATTGGATTAGATAATCGTATTGTTCAAATTGATATTAACAATTGTTTAAGTCAAATAAAAAAAGTTAAGATTGATGATAAATATAAAATTATTGATGTTATTCCAATTAATTATGTGATTGAAAATGGTAATGTTCTAACTGAAGCTCCAATAGGAAGAACTTCTTCTTCATTAACAGTAAATGCTTGCATTTATGCTTTAGATAGAAAAATTGTTGATGGATATGTAAAAGTAGTTGAATCTTGTGGACTAAAAGTTAGACAAACTGTTGTTGCACCATTTGCTAGTGCTTTATATTTACAAGATTGTGACCAAATTAAAGATAATGTTTCCAATTACTTTTTACTAAATATGGGGAGTGAGATTACTACAATCACTCAAATTGCTAATAAATCAACTATTGTGCAAAATGGTTGTTTCAAATTTGGTGGAGATGTAATCACTTCTTATATTTCTAAAAAACTGAATATCCCAATGAAAGATGCAAAAATGTTAAAAGAAAAATATGGTATAGATAAAGAACCATCATTTAAAGTTAATGTTTATGAAAATTATACTATTAAGGATATTTCTCTTGCGATTAGAGAAGCAATTACTCCAGTTATTCAATCAATCAAAAAACAAATTTCTCAATGGTCTTCTAATGATAGCCGTTATTTACCAATTGTATTAACAGGTGGTGGAAGTAAATTAAGAGGTTTAAAAGAGATATTAGAGAAAGAATTCCAAGTATCAATTATTGATGTTAGACCTTATAGTTTTGGAGCACGTGATAAATGTTATCAAAACTGTTTAGGATTAATTAAATATGCGGATAAATATATCCAAGGAGATATTCAAGATGATTTTAGTAATACAGTAATTACTAGAACTACAAATAATAAAGAGAGTTCAAAAAGAATGCGTTTAGTTCATGAATATGATGTAAATGAAGACTTATAGAGGAGGAAAATAAATGGAAGAATTTAATTTTGATGCTTTTGAAAGCTATGCAAAAATTGTCGTTGTTGGTGTTGGTGGGGCAGGAAATAACGCTGTCAACCAAATGATTGAAGATAATATTACTAATATTACTTTTTGGGTTATTAATACTGATGCTCAAGCTTTAGCTACTTCTCAAGCTGAACATAAGGCTGTTATTGGTAAAGATACAACAAAAGGATTAGGTGCTGGTGGTAATCCAGAAATTGGTAGAGCAGCTGCAGAATCTTCTATTGATGATATTCGAGAAATTGTTCAAGGTGCAAATATGGTATTTATCGCTGCTGGTATGGGTGGAGGAACTGGAACGGGTGCAGCTCCTGTTGTAGCTCGTATCGCTAAAGAAGCAGGTGCTTTAACTATTGCTATTGTTACTAGACCATTCTCCTTTGAAGGAAATTCAAGAAAAGCAAAAGCAGTTGAAGGATTAAATGCATTAAAGAATGAAGTTGACTCTATAATTGTCGTTTCCAATGATAAATTAATGATGATGAATGGAAATAAATCGATTGCTCAAGCATTCGCAGAATCAGATAAAGTATTATCTCAATCAGTCAAGACTATTACTGATCTAATTTTATTACCAGGGTTAATTAATCTTGATTTTGCTGATGTAAAAGCCACTTTACAAGGTAAAGGTCTCGCACTTATCGGATTTGGTTCTGGTACAGGACAAAATAAAGCGATTGATGCAGCAACTAGTGCAATTGCATCTCCTTTACTTGAAGCATCCATTAAAGGCGCTCACTCTGCAATTATTAATGTTACAGGTGGGTCAGGAGTTACTCTTGATGAAACTCAAGAAGCTATTTCTTATATCACTGAAGCAGCAGGAGCAAATATTAATATCATCTTTGGTATTCAACAAAACCCTGAACTTAATGATGAAATGTTGATTAGTGTTATTGCTACAGAATTCGATGAGGATTATGTACCACAAGATACAACTCCAATAGTCTCTCGTCCATTACGTCAACCAACTCCTCAAGTAGAGCAAGAACCACAAGTTGAACCTTCATTAACTCCAGATACTAATTCAATTCTTCCTGATTTCTTCTCAGATATTAATGATGAAGATAATGATTAATAATAAATGAAAATGCGACATTGTTCGCATTTTTTTATTTATATATTTATCTTGGTGATAAAATGGATGTTTACATGGATCTATCTTTTTTGAATTTGAGTTTTATTCATTTTTTATGTCTTTATTTCGTGGAAAAATTAATTCTTATAAAGTTTAAAATACACTTTAAAATATTACTTATTTTAATTAGTCCATTTACTTTATTTTTCATCTATTTATCAAAGATTATCGCTTTTTTTTCTTTCTTTCTATTATTGATTGCATTTTTTTATTTCGCTAACAAAAAGAAATTATTTAAATGTTTTCTTTTATACATGTTTTGTTATTGTTTTTTATGTTTTATTCTTTCTAGAATATCTTCATATATTAAAGTTATCTATATGGTTCCTGTTATAACTTCACCAAGAGGTCTTCTTGGAGTATTATTCGAACCATTTTTATTTATAGGAATATATGTTTCAACTATATTTGTAGATTATGTTTATCGATTACATAATTATAAAACTTATTGTTATATTCAAACTAATGGAAAAAAAGTTTCTTATAGTGGCTATTTTGATACAGGAAATACTTCTAAACATTTAGGCTATCCAATAATTTTTATTAATCAAAAAAATTGGAAGATAAGCAATAAAGAAACAATAGAGATCAGTTCGATAAATGGAACTAGTTTTTATGATGCAGAAAAAGTTCTTGTTACACTAGAAGATAGTAAGGAGAGTATGATATGTTATCTTGCTTTAGTAAATAATAATCAATTTCATGATTGTGATGTTTTATTGAATGCCTACTTAAAATAAGAAATTTCGACACGCATAATCGTTATTATTTACTAAAAGGGGTAATAATATGATTAATACTTTATTAAAAAAATTTACAAATCTTTTTATAAAAGATTCAACATTATATATCGCTGGAAGCGAAAATCTTAAGGCTCCTTTATCTAAAGAAGAAGAGGATGAGCTTGTTTTAAAATATAATGAAACTAGAGATTTAGAATGTCGTAATATTCTGATTGAACATAATTTACGTTTAGTAGTTTATGTTGCAAAAAGATATGATACAAATATCAATAATTTAGAAGACTTAATCTCTATTGGAACAGTCGGCCTTATTAAAGCGATAAACACATATAAACTTGATAAAAATATTAAACTTGCAACTTATGCATCAAGATGCATTGAAAATGAAATCTTAATGTATTTAAGAAAAAATCAAAAAATAAAACTAGAAGTAAGTTTAGATGAACCTTTAAAAGCTGATGGAGATGGTAATGAATTATTGTTACAAGATGTATTAGAAGACAATTCACAAAAGATTTTTGAAGATATTGATTTAGATGAAAATATTAATGCTTTAGATAAAGCATTGAAATATTTAAAACCACGCGAAAGACAAATAATTGAATTAAGATATGGACTTCAAGGACATGAAGAATTAACACAGAAAGATACGGCAGAGTTATTAGGGATATCACAATCATATATATCTCGATTAGAAAAAAGAATATTAAAAAAACTATATGTCGCAATTAAAAAGTAAAAGTTATCGCTCACCTAAAGTTGTTTTAATTAAATCAATAAATGATATTGATGAAATATGTTCTTTAATCAATAAAAAATATGAAGTAATTGTAAATGT
This sequence comes from Caryophanales bacterium, assembly GCA_029006735.1. Lineage (GTDB taxonomy): Bacteria > Bacillota_I > Bacilli_A > RFN20 > CAG-449 > UBA3210. Next base: position 8,591 of record JAQXGN010000005.1, on the reverse strand, counting down.
ATCTTTGGTTAATAAAGAAATGAGATGTCGAATAATTTACTTCCTTTCTGGTTATATTATGGCATGTAAAGGGAAAAGAATAAAAATAGAAGATAATATATATTCTTTTTTTATAAAAGAATAATGTCGAGGTTAATATGGGAAATATTCAAGATTATGTGAATAGAGTAAAAGATATTTCTTTTGATGAATTATTGTTTAATGAAGTGGATGTAGTAATCTTGTCTTTATTATGCTTTTGTGATTTTGAAAATTGTATTCCTTTATTGAATTCTAAGCATAAAATTACTTTTGAAAATGCATATTTGAAACATCTTGAACTACATGGAAATAAGCAATTTGGGTTTCTTCTAGGGTTAAAAATGAATGAATTATTACTCCTTGCTTGTAAAACTAATCGATATAAAAATATATTAGTGCATAGTGGGTATTATTGTTTTGATGAAAAGTTAATGACACAAACAAGCATCTATTCTTGTGATATTAATAAAAAGATGACTGTTATAGTTTTTGGAGGGACGGATGATAGTATTGTTGGATGGAAAGAAAACTTTAATATGATTCTGCTTAGAGTTGCTCCATGTCTAATTAATTCAAAAAATTATGTTAATAAAGTAGGTAGAAGGAAGAGAAATTTTATTTTGTGTGGTCATTCAAAAGGTGGAATGGAAGCATTTTATTCTGCGACTAATTGCCATAGGTTAGTGCAAGATAAAATCATTAAAGTATATTCATTAGATGGACCTGGTTTTTCTAAAGAAATCATAAAAAAAAGTAATGTTAAATTGATGAAATCAAAATTAATATTATTATGTCCTTCATGTAGCGTTATAGGGAGGATTTTTGAAAATATGCAAAAACCAACGATTATCTATTCTTCTTTTCACGGATTACGACAACATGATACATTGTCTTGGATTATTGAAGGTGCACATTTTAAAAGAGGAGAAAAATATTCTTCTAAATCAGATGCGTTTTATAAAAGAATAAAAGAAGGATTAAATAAGATGGATTATGATGCAAGGCAAAAATTTCTAATTTGCTTATTTAAAGTATTAGACGCAGGAGGAAATAAAACATTACTAGAGATATCTAAACATCCTCATTTGTCTTTAAGACAATATCTTCATCTTCTTCCGGAAGAAAGATCATATTTAACTATTTTCTTTAATCATTTAGCAAGTGATAAAATAATTGCTAAAGAATTTCTGATTGGTTTAGTTGTTAAATAGATTGAAGAAATCTATATGATATTTTTTATTTGAATATTACTAATAGATTGGTTAAAATTAATTTGAGGAAATAGAATATGGAAAAAAAACAAAATGAAGATTTTGATTTTGATTTTGATTTAAAGGATGAAAAACCTGTTTATGATCCTTTAAAGAAAACAAATACATTAGATCCACATATCTCTAAAGGTGATTTAATCAATCTTGGATCTTTTTCTTTGGACTTATCTGATGATTGTTTGATTATCAGAACATCAAATTATAGTTCTAAAACAAAAGTTTTAATCTATTTAGATGAAATACAATCAACGATGGTATCGAAAAGATCATTGATGATTTTTCTTTTCTTAGCAATTATCTTTTTAGGTGTATCTATTGCAGTTGCAGTCCCATTATTTTTCTATTATCGAGTAGCTTCTTATGTTGTAGGTGGAGTTGGTTTAACTTTAGCAATTATTTCATTTATCATCTATTTCAAATCTAAAAGATTACTTTTAAAAATTCGTTATTCTAATAATCACGTATTTAAAAGGACTATTTCATCAATTAATAGTTTTAACCGCTTAAATGAATTCTTCGACGAATTATATCATCGTCGTTCTAAATTAAAATAATGTTTTCGAAATAATTAATTCTTCTTCTTTTGATTAAAAAAAGATTTTTTTATCATACTAAAATTCGTAAGGAGATTTTAGTTTTGAATAGAAATAAAGTTGAAATTGTAGGAATTGAAACGGGGAATCTTAAAACATTAACAAGTAAAAACACAATTGAATTAATTAGGAAGTATCGAGAAACTAAACAAAAAGAAGTATTTGATGAAGTAATCGAAGGTAATATTCGTTTAGTTTTATCTATTGTTAATAAGTTTATATATCGAGGAGATAATTTAGATGATTTATTTCAAATAGGAATCATCGGCTTAATGAAAGCAATTAATAATTTTGATATTAATCAAAATGTGATGTTTTCTACATATGCAGTACCGATGATTGAAGGGGAAATCAAAAGATATTTAAGGGATTCATCTTACCTTAGAATATCTCGTCAAATCAAAGATTTAGCATATCAATATATGAAAGAAAAAGAGAAAAATTTATTTGAAACTGGTAAAGGGGTAGATATTGTCGAATTTGCAAAAAAGCAACAAGTTAGTGAATATCAAGTTCTCGAAGCAATTGAGTCAACTTTACCTTTATCGAGTTTAGAAGAACCATTATATAATGATTTTGAAGACTCAATTTTATTACAAGACATCGTACCAAATTCTTTTGATGAAAATGATAAAATGATTACTTATTTGTCTTTAAAACAAGGAATTGAACAATTAAATGAGCAAGAAAAAAACGTGATAATGAAAAGATATTATGAGGGCTTATCACAAGTAGAGATTGCTAAAATGTATAATATTTCACAAGCTCAAGTATCTAGACTTGAAAAAAATGCATTAATTTTTCTCAAAAAATACGTAATATAAGTGATAATTCGTTCTGTTTTATTAAAATTTATTTTAATATTTTTTTATTTATAGTATTATATCAAATGACATTTGAAATTAATTTCAAATAGGAGGTATAAGACTATGAAGGAAAGACTTAATCAAATTCATGATGAAGCTCTTCAAGAAATTGATAATATTAACTCGATGGATGGATTACAAGTTGTTCGTAACACATATTTATCCAAAAAGAGTGAATTAATGCAATTTATGGGCAAGATGAAAGATCTAAAGAATGAAGAAAGAGCAGCATTTGGTCAATTTATTAATTCCATCAAAAATGAAATAAGTGAAAAACTTGAACATAAAAGAAAAGCTTTAGAGGAAGCAAAATTAAAAGAAAAATTAGAAAAAGAAGTAGTTGATTTTACTTTGCCAAGCTTCTCTTATCAAAAGGGTAGTAAACATCCTTTCCAAATCATTGTTGATCAAGTATCAGAAATTTTTATTGGTATGGGATATGATATTGCAGAAGGACCAGAAGTTGAATTAGATTTCTTTAACTTTGAATTATTAAATGTTCCAAAGGATCATCCTGCAAGAGATATGCAAGATAGTTTTTATATTGATGAAACTCATTTAATGAGAAGTCAAACTTCACCAGTTCAAGCTCATGTTATGTTAAAGGCAGAAGGTAAAGGACCAATTAAGATTATATCTCCAGGTAAGGTATATCGTCGTGATGATGATGCAACTCACTCTCATCAATTTGGACAAATTGAAGGTTTAGTTATCGATAAAAATATCAACATGGGTAATCTATTATCAACTCTTGAATTATTTGCTAAATCAATGTTTGGTGAAAAACGTGAAGTTCGTATGCGTTCTTCTTATTTCCCATTTACAGAACCTTCAGTTGAAGCAGATATATCATGTTTTGAATGTGGAGGTAAAGGATGTAAATTATGTAAAGGTACTGGTTGGATTGAAATCTTAGGTGCTGGTATGGTACATCCTCATGTATTAGAAATGTGTGGATTTGATACTAAAGAATATCAAGGATTCGCTTTCGGTGTCGGTATTGAAAGAGTCGCAATGCTTAAATATGGTATCGATCATATTAGAAAATTCTATACAAATGATAAGCGTTTCTTGACTCAATTTGTTAAAGAATAGGGGGGAGGTAAAGTATGTTAGCAAGTTATAATTTATTAAAAAACATTGTTGATTTAGATGGCATCTCTCCAAAAGAAATTGCTGATAAATTAACTTTCGCAGGTTTAGAAGTTGAAGGTATTGAATATCTTGCTCAAGCATCTAATCTTGTTATCGGTCAAATTTTAGAAGTACAAAATCATCCAGATTCTAATCATTTACACATCTTAAAAGTTGATGAAGGGGAAAAATATGGTGTTGAACAAATTGTTTGTGGAGCACCTAATGTTCGTGTTGGTTTAAAGGTTATTGTTGCTCGTCCAGGAGCAAAATTACCTGCGAAAGATATTGTTATTTGTAAATCGACAATTCGTGGCGTAGAAAGTAATGGTATGTGTTGCGCTTTAAACGAACTTGGAGTCGATAAATTATATTTAACTGAAGCACAAATTAATGGGATTGAAGAATTAAATGATGATGCTCCAGTAGGTGAAGAAAATGTTTTAGCATATTTAGGACTTGATGATGTTGTTTTTGATATCAACGTTTTAGCTAATCGTTCAGATTGTTTAGCATTATATTCTATCGCTAAAGAATTAGGTTCATTATTTAATCGTAAAGTAAATATTCCTACACCAATTAAATATGATGAAGTAGATTCTGAATTCATTACTTCATCTGATACTGAAGATTGTCCACAATTTTCTATTAAAGCTGTTAAAGGTGTAGTTACTAAACCTTCACCATTATGGTTACAAAGAGCTTTAATGGCAGAAGGAATTCGTTCAATAAATAACATTGTGGATATTGGAAACTATGTTATGCTTTTAACAGGTCAACCTCTTCACATGTATGATATGAAAAAATTAAAGGGCAATAAATTTGTTGTTAAAAATAATTTTGAAGGAGATTTAGTTGCTTTAGATGAAAAATCTTATCATATTGAAAATGGTGATTTAGTAGTTACAAATAATGATGTACCTGTCTGTTTAGCAGGAACTATGGGGTTATTAAATGTTGCAATTGATGATCATACAATAGATATTGCAATTGAAGCAGCTAATTTTAAAGGATCAACAGTTAGAAAAACTGGAAATAGATTAGGCTTATCTAGTGAATCTAGTGCAAGATTCCAAAAAGGTATTAATCCATATCAAGATGAATTTGTATTAGATTTAACTGCGCAACTTTTAGTTGAATTAGCAGAAGCAAAAGTAGTATGTAAAACTGTTAGATATTCTACTTTAGACGAGAATGATACAAAGATTGAATGTTCTATATCTTATATTAATTCACGTTTAGGTACTACATTTACAAAAGAAGAAATAGTTAATGTATTAACAAGATTAAATATTAAAGTATGTGATGTAGATGGAGATAATTTCTTAGCATTCCCTCCAGATTATCGTATCGATTTAAAATGTGATGCAGATTTATCTGAAGAAGTAATTCGTTATATTGGTTTTGGAGCGATTAAATCAATTTTACCAGAAATGCCAACAACTACAGGAGGATATACATCTTTCCAACAAAAGAGATTGAATTTACGTAATTTATTAATTAATCAAGGGTTTAATGAAGTATTAACTTATGCTTTAGTTTCTCCTAAATTAAATGATTCATTTGTTGTGCTTAATAATGATGAACCTTATGTCATTTTAAATCCAATGACAGTCGAACATAGTATTACGCGTAGAGGATTAGTTGCTTCTATGTTAGAAGTAATAGAATATAATATCGCTCACCAACAAAAAGATTTAGCCTTCTTTGAAGTTAGTGGTATCGATACAAAAACACAAGTTTATCAAGAATTATGCGTTTGTTTAAATGGATCTAAAAATATACGTGGACTATTAGAAAAGAAACCATATGATTTCTATGATATTCATGGTGTTATGGAAGCAATCTTTAATATGTTAGGCATTGATAAAAACCGTTATAAAGAAGTTCGTTTAGAAGATTCTAAGTATTATCATCCAGGAAGAACAACAAAAATTATGATGGGGAAAGATATTATTGGTGTTTGTGGTCAAGTTCATCCTACTTTATCTAAAGATATTGGTGATACATATATCTTAAATCTTAATTTAACTAAATTATTTGATGTTCGTGTAAGCTCAACTAAGATGTCTCCTGTATCTATCTATCCAAGCGTTATAAGAGATTTAGCTTTCGTTGTTAATAAAAATGTTCTTGCTGGTGATATGATTAGAACAATGAAGAAAAATGGAAAGTCTATTGTCAAAGATATTCAAATTTTTGATGTTTATCAAGGTGAATTCTTAGCAAAAGATACTAAATCAATTGCCTTTACAATTACATATCAAGATGATAATAAGACTTTAGTAGATAATGATATATCACAAGCGGAACAAAGCATTATTTCAGCATTATTAAAAGAATTTAATGCAGTATTGAGAAGTTAATTATGGAATTAGTATTAAATCGTTATTATTTAGAAAGTAAAAAAATTATTCTTTTTGATCAAGATGTTATTCTTAAAGAAGAAGATATCGCATTAGAAAGAGATATTATCTCAGTTGAGAATGTTCATTTTAATGGAAAAGCACAATATGTTTCTGGTTTAATTATTTTAACTATTGAAGTAAATGCTAAATTAGTTTTACGTTCAACTAGAACATTGAAGCCAGTTCCTTATGAAATTAATGAAAAAGAAGAATTGACATTAACTTATACTAAAGATGATATTCTTGAAGATTCCGATATTATTTTAGTCGAAGGAGAAGATTTTGATTTATATCAAGAAATTCTTTCTTTGATTATCACTTCTATTCCGATGAAGATAATCGCGAAAGATGATCCTTCATATTTAAAAGGTGATGGATGGGAATTAATTTCTGAGGATGATTATAATAAGAAAAAATCAGAAAATATTGATCCACGAATGGAAAAATTATTAGATTTTGATTTTGAAGATGATGAATAAACTATTCATTTGATGGCTTAGTTTTCAATTTTATATTTTTTAAGAAGGGGATGTTTAGAAACCTAACATAAGGTTTCCATCCTCTTTTTTTAATTCTTTCTGAAAACAGCAGCCAAAATAAAGATAAGTAGGTTTATAAACAAGCTACGCTTGTTTATTTGCATACTGCTTTTCATTTAAACGCTTCCCTTTTTTCGATAATTTTTTTGCAGAAGCTTTTTTAAATGTTTGAGGCTGTAAATCCTCAGGAGCAGTCCAAAATTTAGGCAACGTTTTTGTTTCATAATATTTAAATAATTTCCTGATATTTAGTCCAAGCAAAACTAGCATTGCTTCAGTTGATGCTTTATTTAATCCACGACGTCTAATTCTTGTATAATTTCTATTTTGCTTTTCATTACCAAAAACACCTTCAACTTGAATACTTCTATTAACACGAATTTCGATTCCTTTTTTTGATAATAAATTTTCTTCTGCTTGTTGCTTATATTTAATTAAATCAGGAATTACTTCAAAAATTTTAAAGTCTACATCTGTATTTTTATTAAATCTCATACAATATAATTTGAATGGACAATCAGTACAACCATTAATCTTATAAAAAACTGCTTTTGATTTTCTAGGATGTCTTCCTTCAATTATTTCTTGATTTCCAATATGACCATTTAAGCAGGTAATGGTATCATCTTTATTCAGATGATAACAGTCAGGATTTTTTCCAGAAGAGTTACCCTCCCATGAAATATATTTTACATAATTGCCTATGCTATTATTATTCATAAATTCATAGTTTTCTAATGAACCATAGCCTGCATCAGCACATACATTTTTTGGAAAACAATTATATAATTTATGGAATTCTTCCAAAATAGGTATAAAATCAGCAATGTCAGATCTAGATTGTGATACATAATATGAAAAAATAATTCCTTTTACAACTAATATTTGGGTATTATATGCGGCATGCATATGAGTTCCTAAACCAGCATAATAATCAGCTTTCAATGCCATCGCGGTTGCATCGTGATCAGTTTTATAATATGAATTTCTATTAGGTCCACAGATTCTTTCTTTTTCTTCATATTCAACAACTTTACTTAATATAGAAGTTAGGGCTTTTAGGACATTATTATAAGAAGATGAATCTAACGTATCTTTCAATAGACATAATTCTGATATAGACGAAGAAACGGTTTTAGAAGATACTTGTTCTTCAAAATGATAAGATGTACAAATTGAATTTTTCTTTAAGATATCAAAGAATGTAATTGAAATTTTCTTATGATACGTTGTTGGATTCCAAACAAATTTGTATTTATTAGCATTGGCTTCAAACTTACTTCCATCGATAAATGCATCATCAAATTCAATATTTAATTCTTTTTTTATTTGTATATTTATCAAAGCAAATATTTCTTTTTCATAAGGGACAATTACTTTGTTAATAAAAGTACAGATTGTTGAATGATCTACTTTTGTTTGTTCCATTAAATAAATATATCTTAAATCATATTCACAAGCATCTTCTAAATCACGTAATGTATCTCTTCCAAAGGCAAATCCAAATAATATGGTAGCAAATAAATTGTAATAATTAATGCCAGGTCTACCACCTTTAGAAGTATTATTCTTAACGCATTTATTGATTATAGAAGCTACATTGGATTCTTCTAATAAATGTAAAAATCTTAGTATTTTCTCTTCTTCCTTCACGTTTAGGTCGAAGGAGGATGTTAAAAATACTTTTCTTGTAGTAAAATAACTCATATATGATATCTCCTGAACAAAGATATTATATAACGAAGAGGCAATTTCTTAT
>JAQXGN010000004.1 GCA_029006735.1 Caryophanales bacterium | reverse complement strand
TTACACCAAATTCAGTTATTTTAAAATCTTTTATTAAAAAAATTAAAATGACAGACTAATTTCCTTCGTTTTTTCGGATTTTAATCTGTCATTTTTCTTTTCTTACTTTATAACTGAATTTACTTTGTCACTTAAGGTTTTTTAAAAAATATATATGAATATTTTTTTTAACTAATTCTTTACAATTTAAATATATTATTTAAAATTAATGAAAATTTTAGCGAATTTTTGTTTTAAAATCATTTTTATTCGTTTAAACTAGTTGTGGTGGTGATAAATAGTGAAGAAAACATTGAGATTGTTATTTGGTAGATTTGGTTTGATTGCTTTTGCCCTTATTTTACAAGTACTTGTTCTTGTTTTTGGCATATTATATTTAGAAAAATATTTTTATATCGCTCAAATTGTTATGTCTCTTGTTGGCATTGTTACTTTAGTATCATTGGAATATCGTTCTATGCCAATTGAAGCTAAGCTATCATGGGCTGTTGTCATTATTGTTATCCCTGTATTTGGTAGTATTGTTTATGTAATGTTTTCTAAAAACTATGTTCCCTTAAAACACAGCAAACTATATTGTAAAATCAAAGAAAGAAATAAACTTTTTAATACAAAAGAAAAAAATTATAACTATAAATTTAGAAAAGTATTAGGAGATAAATATTTCAATCAATGTGAATATATTTGGAATATCAATGAACAAAAAGCATTCCAAAAAACTAAAACTAAGTTTTATCCTAGTGGAGAAGCATTTTTTGAAGATTATTTAAATGAGTTAAAAAATGCAAAAGAGTTTATCTTTATTGAATACTTTATTATTGCTCAAGGTAAGATGCTCAATAGAATGTTAAATATTCTTGATGAAAAAGTTGAAGCTGGAGTTGAAGTAAGAATCATTTATGATGATATTGGTTCAATAAATTATTTACCTGCACATTTTGCTAGAAAAATGAGAAAAAAAGGGTATAAGTGTTATAAATTTACACCTTTTGTTCCATTTATTTCGTCAATTCATAATAATCGTGATCATCGAAAGATTACTATTATTGATGGTAAAGTAGCATTTACGGGTGGGTTAAATATAGCAGATGAATATATTAATGTTACATCACCTTTAGGCTATTGGCACGATACTGCTTTAAGAATTGAAGGTGAAGCAGTCGATGAATTTACGGAAATGTTTTTAACTCTATATAATTTACAAACTAGAAAAATTGATGATTTATCATTATATACAAATAAATATGATAAGGTTAAATCTGATGGTGTAGTTGTTCCTTATGGTGATGGTCCTCGACCATTATATTTAGAATATGTTGCAGAAAACATTTATCTTAATTTAATTAATGGAGCTGAAAAATCAATCTATATTACTACTCCTTATTTAATCATTGATAATAAAGTTAAAAATGCTTTAGAGTTAGCAGCGTTAAAAGGCGTTGATGTGAGAATATTTACGCCACATATTCCTGATAAAAAATTAATATTTAATGTGACTAGATCTTTTTATCAAGATTTGATTGCTAAAGGGGTAAAGATTTATGAATTTGAACCTGGTTTTATTCATTCTAAACAATTCTTAGTAGATGATGAAGTTGCAATTGTTGGAACCATTAATTTAGATTATCGCAGTTTGGTTCATCATTATGAATGTGGTTGTTTATTATATAAAACAAGTTCTATTATAGATATTAAAAAAGATTTTGATGATATATTATCAAAATCAATTGATATGAAGGATTATAAACAAAGTGTATTTATGAAATTTTTCTGTAAGCTAATAGAAATATTTCAACCTTTGATGTAATAGTATTATTTATAACATAAGTAAATAAAGAAAGGAGTTAGATAAAAATATGATTAAAAAAATTGTCGCATCAATTCGTGAATATAAAAAACCAACTATTTTATCAATTATTTTTGTCGGATTAGAAGCAATTATTGAATGCTTGGTTCCACTTGCAATGACTATTTTAGTCGATTTACTTTATGCGATTAGTGATATTAAAGCCAATAAATCATATATGTTGACAATTATTTTTGAAAAATATCAAATTGAATTATCTTCATTAAGTGAAGTTACTAATTTTTTGATTATTATTTCCGTAATTTTAGTTGTTATGGCAGGAACTTCATTGTTATTTGGCTTTTTATCAGGTAATGAATGTGCAAAGGCTAGTACAGGACTTGCTAAAAATCTAAGAGAAGACTTATATAAAAGCATTACCAACTTCTCTTTTTCAAATATTGATAAGTTCTCATCTTCTAGTTTAGTTACACGTATGACTACCGATGTTTCTAATGTTCAAATGTCATTTATGATGATTATTAGAACTGCTATTAGATCACCATTAATGCTTATTTTCTCAATTACAATGGCGTTTATTATTTCTCCTAATTTGGCATGGATTTTTATGATTATTATTCCAGTTTTATTTGGTGTTTTCTTATTCATTATATCTCGAGCAATGCCAACATTTACTCGCGTATTTAAAAAATATGATAAATTAAATAATTCAGTCCAAGAAAATATATCTGGTATTAGAACTGTAAAATCTTTTGTTCGTGAAGATTATGAAATTGAAAAATTTAATAATGCAAATGATGAAGTTAGAAAAGATTTTACTAAGGCAGAAAGAATTGTTGCATGGAATGGCCCTGCGATGAATTTAGCTATTTATGCGATTAATTTAGTTGTAATATTTTTAGGCGCAAAAGTTATTGTTAATTCACAAGCAACTGCATTAAAGACAGCAGGGTTATCATCATTAACTGTTTATGGTTTCCAATCATTAATGAGTTTAACCATGTTATCAATGATAATTGTTATGGTTACTATGTCAATTGAATCTGCACGAAGAATAAATGAAGTTTTAATAGAAAAACCAAGTATTGTTAATCCTAAGAATCCAGTTTATGAAGTTAAAGATGGATCTATAGAATTTAATAATGTTTCTTTTAAATATTCAGAAAAAGCAGAAAAATATGCATTAAGTAATATTAATTTAAAAATTAAATCAGGAATGACAGTTGGTATTTTAGGTGGCACAGGTTCATCTAAAACTACTTTAGTAAATTTAATTTCTCGTTTATATGATGTCACTGAAGGAGAAGTTATAGTTGGTGGAGTAAATGTAAAAGATTATGATATTGAAACTCTTAGACACCAAGTATCTGTTGTTTTACAAAAGAATTTATTATTTTCTGGAACAATTAAAGAGAATTTGCGTTGGGGAAAAGAAGATGCAACAGATGAAGAAATCATCGCAGCTTGTAAACAAAGTTGTGCTGATGAATTTATTGAAAAATTCAATGAAAAATATGATTTTTATGTTGAACAAGGCGGTGCGAATTTATCAGGTGGACAAAAGCAAAGATTATGTATTGCTCGTGCGTTAATTAAGAGACCAAAGGTATTAATTTTTGATGATTCTACTTCTGCAGTTGATACAAAAACTGACGCTATTATTAGGAAATCAATTAAAGAAGCAATTCCAAATACAACAAAAATCATTATTGCTCAAAGAGTTTCTTCTATCCAAGATAGCGATCTAATTATATGTATGAATAATGGAACTATTGATGGAATGGGTACTCATGAAGAATTATTAAAGACTAATAATATTTATCAAGAAGTATATTATTCACAAAATAAACTTGCTTCGAAAGGAGGTAATTAATATGGCTAAAAACTTTAAACGACCTTCTTTTGCTAATGGTAAAGGTGCTTTAAAAAGAGTTTTAGGATTATTATTTAAACATTATAAGGGTAGAGTATGTATCGTTATTTTATGTTTAATGATTAATTCAATTTCTTCGGTTGTTGGTTCATTTTTCTTAGCGTTTATTATTGATGATGTTATTAACCCATCACTTCAATTTGGATCAATGACTGCAGCTCCTTTTGTTTTATTTGGTGGAGTATTTTCTTCTACATCTCTTAATGCTTTAAATGCATTATTTGTCTATTTAGGTATTATGCTTTCTATCTATTTAGTCGCGATAACTTCAAGTATTGTCTATAACCAACTCAATGCAGTTATTACACAAGGATATTTGAAGAAAGTAAGAGAAGAAATGTTTAATAATATGGAAAAATTACCAATTAAATATTTCGATACAAATTTACGTGGAGATATTATGTCAACATATACAAACGACGTTGATACTTTACGACAAATGATATCTCAAACATTGCCTCAATTATTATCGACTTGTTTAACAGTATTAGTAATTTTCTTCTTAATGTTATCACGTTCTATTTGGTTAACATGTGTTGTATTATTCGCAGTTATTTTCATTTTCTTAGTTACTGCTAAGATTGGTGGAGGTAGTGCAAAGTTCTTTATGAAACAACAAAAAGCAATCGCAAAAGAAGAAGGATTTGTTGAAGAAATGATGAATGGACAAAAAATTGTAAAAGTTTTCTGTCACGAAGAAAAATCATTAAGTGATTTTAAAGAAATCAATGATAATTTATGTGATGTTTCATATCGAGCAAATAAATACGCAAATATTCTTGCACCAATTATTCATAATATTGGTAATATCTTATATGTTTTAGTTGCTGTTTTTGGTGTAATTCTATCTTTAAATTCTATTCCAAATTTAACTATTATGGGATTTGAACCAGAGTTAAAAATTGGTATTGCTATTTCCTTTTTAACTTTATCAAGACAGTTTGCAAACTCATTTAATCAAGTATCTCAACAAATAAATTCTGTTGTTATGGCTCTTGCTGGAGCAAATAGAATTTTTGCTTTATTAGATGAAAAGAAAGAATTAGACGATGGATATGTCGAATTAGTTAACGTAAGAATTGATGAAAATGGCAAACTTAATGAAGTCAAAGAACATACTGGACAATGGGCATGGAAACATCCTCATGAAAATGGCGAAACAACCTATACTCAATTGAAGGGTGATATCCAATTAATCGATGTTGATTTTGGCTATACAGAAGATCATTTAGTTCTTCACGATGTCTCTGTATATGCAAATCCAGGCCAAAAGATTGCTTTAGTTGGTTCAACTGGTGCAGGAAAAACAACTATTACAAACTTAATTAATCGCTTTTATGATTTGGCAGATGGTAAAGTACGTTATGATGGCATAAATATTAATAAAATCAAAAAAGATGATTTAAGAAAATCAATTAGTATTGTTTTGCAAGATACTTCTTTATTTACTGGTACAGTAAAAGAGAATATTAAATATGGTCGATTAGATGCGACAGATGAAGATGTTTATAACGCAGCAAAGATTGCTAATGCTTATGATTTTATCACTCGTTTACCACAAGGATTTGAGACAATGTTAACAAATGATGGAGCTAATTTATCTCAAGGACAAAGACAATTATTATCAATTGCTAGAGCAGCTATCGCAGATGCTCCAGTCTTGATTCTTGATGAGGCAACTTCATCAATAGATACTAGAACAGAAAAATTAGTTCAAGATGGTATGGATAAATTAATGAAAGGAAGAACCGTATTTGTCATTGCACATAGATTATCAACAATTCAAAACGCTGATTGCATTATGGTTCTTGAACATGGAAGAATCATTGAGCGTGGTTCTCACGATGATTTAATTAGTAAAAAAGGCACTTATTATCAACTTTATACTGGTGCATTTGAATTAGAATAGGGAGTTAAAATGTTATATAGAATTTCAAAAGAAGTAGAAGAAGCTTTAAAAAACAATAAACCAGTTGTTGCATTAGAATCAACTATTATATCTCATGGTATGCCTTATCCAAAAAATGTCGAAACTGCATTAAATGTGGAAAGAATTATCCGTGAAAATGGCTGTGTTCCTGCAACTATTGGCATAATTGAAGGAATACCAGTAATAGGTATGTCAAACGATGAAATTGAATTATTTGGTAAAACAAAAGGAATATTAAAAGTCTCAAGAAGAGATTTACCAGTAGTAATGGCAAAAAAATTATGGGGAGCTACTACAGTAGCTACAACAATGATTTGCGCTTCACTAGCAGGTATTGAAGTATTTGTAACTGGTGGAATTGGTGGAGTTCATAAAGGAGCACAAGAAACATTTGATATTTCAGCTGATTTACAAGAATTAGCAAATACAAATGTGACTGTAGTTTGCGCAGGTGCAAAAGCGATTTTAGATTTACCATTGACATTAGAGTATTTAGAAACTTTAGGCGTTCCAGTTCTTGGCTATAAATCAGAAAATTTAGGTGCGTTCTATTCGAAAGATTCTGGTTTAAAATTAGATTATAAAATGGATTCTTGTAAAGAAATCGCTCAAACTATTTTTTATAAAAGAGCATTAGGTTTAAAAGGTGGACTATTAATATCTAATCCAATCCCAGATAAATATTCTTTGCCAAATGATAAGATAAATAAATTTATCGATGAAGCTTTACTAGATGCAAAATCACAAGGAATAAAAGGAAAAGATATTACTCCATTTTTATTAAAGCATATTGCAGACCATACTAAAGGTGAATCTTTAGATGCTAATATTCAGTTAGTATATAATAACGCAATAATTGGATCTCAAATTGCAAAAGAATATGCTTCTTTAGTTGATAAGAAATAATGGTGATAATTAAGACTTTTGAATAAAAACAAAAGTCTTTTTTTTTAACCATATAATTAAGAAAAAAAACATTATTTTAAAAACAATAATAATAAAAAGATATGTTTTGTACAAATAAGAAAGTTATACTTTTTATAAAAAGTATAGGTATAAATTTATGAAGATTTATATCTAATAAATAACATAATAGTCTATATTTTATAGACAAATATGTCATATTTAAAGCGCTTACAAAATATGTATAATTTAGGTACATAATCATTTGTTCTTAAATATATAATTTAAAAATTATTATTTATTGAACCATTTACACTCATAAGAAGGTAGATGTGATTTACGCAAAATGATTGCAGAAAGGGATAATATGAAGAAAAAATTATTAATGACCGCTTTCCTTGCTGGTTTGATGGCTACTGGTTTATTTACTAGTACAAATGCTGCAAATGGATATGGTCGCTTCGACAGATTCGTTGCTGATTATTTAAATAGGAACGAATATATTGCTGCAGGCTCTGCTTTAAATAAGCAAATCTGTGAAGAGGGTATGGTTCTTTTGAAAAACAAAGATAATGTCCTTCCATTCGACGGAGTACAAAAAATTTCTGTCTTTGGTAAATCAAGTACTAATCTCCAATATGGTGGTGGTGGATCAGGTGCTGGATCAAATAGAGGAGAAGTTGGAGTTGATTTACAACAATCATTAGAAGCAGTTGGATATGAAGTAAATCCAAGTTTAACAAGCTTCTATAAAGATAATTCTAAATCTGGCTCTGGCCGTAAAAATGGTAACTCTGGTTGGACAGGTGTATCTGAAGCTACAATCGGTGAAACTCCACTAGCAAATTATGATGATGAATTATTAGCTTCACTTGATGAATATAATGATGCAGCTATCTTATTATTAGCTCGTGGCGGTACTGAAGGTGCTGATTGTAAAGCTATTGATGCTCGTGACTTTAACAAAGATGATTCAGCAGGTATTAAAGCTGATGTTTGGACTAATAAACACTATTTACAATTATCTGATAATGAAACTGATTTATTAAATATGATTGAAGAGAAATTCGACAAAGTCGTTATTCTTATCAATTCAGGTAATATCTTCCAATGTGATAGATTTGAAACAGATGATAAAGTATCAGCAGTATTATGGATGGGCACTCCAGGTGCAGCTGGTGCTGCAGCAGTAGGTAGAATCTTAAAAGGTGAAGTATGTCCATCAGGTCGTACAGTCGATACTTGGGCAAGAGATTTTACAAAAGATCCTACATTCCAAAACTTTGCTGATAACGCTCAAACAAATGTTATCAATGGAAAAGAAGTTCCAAATGACACAATGTTAAAACCAGATGGCAGTGCAGTTAATTCAAGTTCAGTTGCAAAATGGGCAGATGAAGCAAATAAAGTTGTTCAAGGTGCATTAAATGGTGTTAAACCAGCTGCATATATAAGTTACGAAGAAGGTGTTTATGTTGATTATAGATATTATGAAACACGTTATGCTGATATGAAGGCAGAAAATGAACAAGCTGCAGAAGATTGGTATAATGGTGTTGAAGGTGTTATTTATCCATTTGGTTATGGTTTAAGCTATACATCATTTACACAAGAAATCGTGAAAGTTAATAAAGTTGTTGGTTCAACATTAACAAAAGACGATAGAGAAATTAAAATTACTGTAAAAGTAACAAATACTGGAAATACAGCAGGTAAAGATGTTGTTCAAGTATATTGGAAAGCTCCTTACTATAAAGGTGGAATCGAAAAACCATATTCAGTACTTGCAGCATTTGGTAAAACAAACGAATTAGCACCAGGAGAAAGTGAAGAAGTTACATGTAGTTTCTTCTTACAAGATGTCGCTTCATATGACTTCGATGATAAGAATAACAATGATTTCAAAGGTTATGAATTAGATGGTGGCGATTATGCAGTTTCTATTAATAAGAACGCTCATGAAAGCTATGGCGAAGTCAAATATAAAATTGGCGAAGAAGGAATTCAATATCGTACAGACCGTTTCACAGGACACGAAGTTGTTAATAGATTCTCAGGCAATGACTTTTTCAGTTCATTACCACTTGAAAATGATGTTGGTTTTGATCAAATGTCACGTGCAGACTTTGTCGGTACATTCCCAACTCATCCAACAATTGCAGATCGTACACTTAAAGAAGGTAGTAGAGTTGAAGAATTCTTAACTCATGAATTTACAGTTGCAGATTTAGATATTCATCATAATGGTTATGTCTCAGAAGCAGCTTATAAATCAAAAGCAGATATTGAAGCATTAGGTTGGACACAACAAAAAACTGCTCTTGCTAAAGAAAATCGTATGCAATTAAGCGAAATGATTGGTGTTGATTTAAATGATCCAAAATGGGATGAATTCTTAAATCAATTTACATATGCAGAATTGCAAAAATTCGTTGAAGATGGTACATTCCATAGCCCTTCATTAAGTGCAATTGGTAAACCACAAACATCAGATAGTGATGGCCCTTCACAATTCGCTATTATTTTCTGGGCTGGTGCACCAATCGTCGCAGCTACATACAATGTAGATTTAGCTCGTAAACAAGGTGAAATGGTTGGTACAGAAGCTCACATTAATAATAAATATGGTTGGTTTGGTCCAGCTGTTAATACTCATCGTTCTCCATTTGGTGGAAGAAACTTCGAATATTATTCAGCAGATCCATTACTCATGGGTAAGATTGCAGCAAATGTCGTTGGTGCAGCTACAGAAAAAGGTGTTTATTGTTACTTCAAACACTTTGCAGTCAATGATCAAGAAAAAGCACGTGAAGGTGTCTCAACATTCTTAACAGAACAAACTTTACGTGAAATTTATTTAAAATCATTCCAAATTGTCTTCCAAGAAGGTAAATCAATGGGTGTCATGTCTTCATATAACCGTTTAGGTAATATGGAAACAGCAGCAAGCTATCCATTATTAACTGAAGTTCTCCGTGGTGAATGGGGATTCAAAGGTGCAGTATTATCAGATATGACTCACCATGGTAATAACTCTTTCAACCATAAATGTTATGAAAACGTTAATAACCGTATATTATCAGGATGTAATGCTCAATTAGATAACTCTCAATATACAAGTGATATTGAATGTAAATGGGATAACAATGCATTTAATGGCAAAGGAGCTCCAGTATTTGTTTATAATGGAGAAAAAGTTGAATCATACTCATGGTGGTATGCAGTTCGTACATGTGCTAAAGAACATTTATACATGTATGCTAGATCAGGTGGTATGGATCAAAAATTAGTTGCTAGAACATATGATGTTACAGTTGATGGTGAAGAAGATGGTGTATTACTTGGTAGTTTAGACACAGACTTCTTCTCACAAGTTAACTTAAATGATTCAGTTTCAGTTGGTGGTAACTTTAATGATAAGATAGTTGAACGAGTTGATGTTATTATCGATCCATTAACACCATTACCAGCAGGTGTATTATTCGAAGATTTAACAATCACAGGTACTCCAACTGTTGCTGGTGAATTCAAGATTCGCTTAATTGTTAACTTAACATTAAATGACCAAACAACTGATACAGTTGCTAGAGAATTAGTCATCAAAGTTAAAGATCCATCACTCAAAGATGAAGATACAATGTTTGATTCAGTAAA
Organism: Caryophanales bacterium; assembly: GCA_029006735.1. Classification (GTDB taxonomy): domain Bacteria; phylum Bacillota_I; class Bacilli_A; order RFN20; family CAG-449; genus UBA3210. Next base: position 424 of record JAQXGN010000004.1, on the reverse strand, counting down.
TTCAGATACAGGAAAGAAGAAAGGTTGCCGTGGTTCAATAATTGCAACAACTTCACTTATTGGAACATTAAGTCTTGCTCTTGGTGGAATTTACTTAAGTTTAAAAAAGAAAGAAGAAACAAAATAGTATTCTACTAATTGTTCTTTAAATATTAACTGCTAGGGTTATACCTTAGCAGTTTTTTGCTGTATGACGGGCATGTTATATATCTAGGGTGAAAGTCCCAAGAGGTGTAGTTACCGACGAACTTGATAGCGACTTGCAAAGCGTAAACCAGTGATAGAGCGTGAAAAGAAGCAATAGCGAAATCGTGGCTCAATGAACAAGAACCTAATAAAAGGCATATTGAACGGACAAGTTGGCAACACACAACAAAGTCCTAAAGGTAACCGTAACTTCAATATAGTAAATTAGGTGAGTAAA
>JAQXGN010000003.1 GCA_029006735.1 Caryophanales bacterium | reverse complement strand
GTTTTCCCATATTCATTAACCTCCATTTAATACGGGTGGCATTTTTATTATACTAAATGCAGGTTACATAACATTTTGCATTTTTCTAAAGAAAAAGCAGTTTAGAGTGTAATAAACTGCGTTTACTTTAAAAATTTACGAATATTCCTTATTTTTATTAAAAATAACTATTTATATATAATATAAATATGTTATAATTAAAAAGTGGTTTAGAAGAAAGTTTAATTAATGGTGAGAATATGAAAGAAATAAAAATCTATACAGAATATATCACTTTAGGCCAATTCTTAAAATTAGCAGATATCATTCAAAGTGGTGGAGAAGCTAAAGAATTTCTTCAATATACGCAAGTTTATATTAATGGAGAACTTGATAATCGTAGAGGAAGAAAATTAAGAGATGGAGATAAGGTAATAGTTCTGGGGTATGAGTTTTTGATAAAAAATGATAATTAGCAAATTAAAACTCACTAATTTCCGTAATTATTCAAAATGCTATATAGAATTCAATAAAGGTATCAATAATATTACAGGAATTAATGGAAGCGGAAAAACAAATGTTGTTGAAGCTATTAATTATTTAACTTTAGGTAAATCGTTTAAAACAAGCGATGATAAAACACTTATTAAATTTGATGAAGAATATGCAAAGATTGAAATTGAATTATTCAAAAAAGAAAAAATAAATTTAAAAGCAGTTATTTCTAAAGAAGGAAAAAAGATTTCATATAACGATATTGAACTAAAGAAATTATCAGAATTATCAGGAAAGTTAATCACAATATTATTTACACCAGAAGATGCTTCATTCTTTAAAGACTCACCGCTATCTAGAAGAAAATTTTTAGATATTAATATTTCAAATATAAACAACAATTATTTAAAAGAATTATTACTATATAAAAATTTACTTAAAGAGAAAAATGCATTATTAAAACAAGAAAATGTTGATTCCGTTTATCTTTCGGTTATTGAAAATAGAATGGTTGAGCCACAATTTAAAATCATTCAACATCGAAAGAAAATAATTAATGATTTAAACAAGATTCTTAAAAACGATTATAAAAAAATCGATGATGAAGAAGTAGAATTAAAAATTAAATATCACACTTTTTCTAACGATGATAATTATGAATCGTTTAAAGAAAATTTGTTAAACAAATATAAAGAAAATTTTGAACAAGATTTGAAACGAAAATCAACTTCAATAGGAATTCATCACGATGATATAGAAATGTATCGTAATGGGCGTGAAATTAATCTTTATGGCTCACAAGGACAAAATAGAATTGCTGTATTAGCTTTGAAAATATCAATGTTAGATTTATTGAAAGAAAGAATTCATGATGAGCCAATTGTGATATTAGATGATGTCTTATCAGAATTAGATATAGAACATCAAACTAAATTGATAAAGTGTTTAAAAGAATTTGAACAAGTATTCATCACTTGCGCAAAAGATGAAATTGATGAAATAGATTCAACAATATATGTTGTTAAAGACAACTTGGTTATAAGGAGGTAACTATGCCAGAATTAGAAAAAGAAACAGTCTCTTACATAGCAGAAGAAGACAAAGCAGATCAAAACTATACAGAAAAGAATATTCAAGTTTTGGAAGGTCTTGAAGCGGTTAGAAAAAGACCAGGTATGTACATTGGTACTACATCAGAAAATGGATTACATCATTGTGTATGGGAAATCGTTGATAATGCGATTGACGAAGCATTAGCGGGTTATTGTGATACAATTCACGTAACTATCAATAAAGGAAATACAATTACTGTTACAGATAATGGTAAAGGTATTCCAGTTGGTATCGTTGATAAAACAGGTGTTTCTGCTTTAGAAACTGTTTATACAAAATTACACGCAGGTGGTAAATTTGGTGAAGGCGGCGGATATAAAGTATCTGGTGGTTTACATGGTGTTGGTGCTTCTGTTGTTAATGCTTTATCTGAATGGTTAACAGTCGAAGTTCATAAAAATGGTGGTGTTTATTTTATTAGATTTGAAAAAGGTGGACATACAGTAATACCATGTCATCAAATTGGTGAATGTGAAGATTCTGGTACAATTGTTACTTTTAAACCAGATCCAATTATTTTTAAAGAGACTACAGTTTTTAAATATGAAATCATTCGTGATAGAATTCGTCAAATGGCTTTCTTGAATAAGGGAGTAAAAATCATTGTTAGTGATGAACGTGATGAAGACGAAACAAAACACCTTAAAGAAGAATTCTGCTATAAAGGTGGAGTTAAAGAATATGTTCAATATTTGAATAGAAATAAAGTTGCAATGAGTGAAGATGTTATTTATTGTGAAGGAAAACAACAAGATGTTCAAGTTGAAATTGCAAAGCAATATAACGACACATATACTGCAAATGTTTATTCTTTCTGTAATAACATTAATACATCTGATGGTGGTACTCATGAAGAAGGATTTAGATTAGCTTTAACTAGAGTTATTAACAAATATGGTAAAGAAAACAAATTTATTAAGGCAGACATGGAAACTTTAACTCAAGATGATGTTAGAGAAGGAATTACTGCGATTATTTCTATTAAACATAAAGATCCTCAATATGAAGGTCAAACAAAAGGCAGACTTGGTAATTTTGAAGTAAGAAAAATAGTATCTGATATCTTTGGTGCAGCGTTAGAAAGATTCTTGAATGAAAATCCAAAAATTGCAAGAGCGATTATGGATAAAGTAATCCTTGCTGCAAATGCTAGAGTTGCTGCAAAAGCAGCTAGAGAAAGCACTAGAAGAAAATCTGGATTAGATATTACATCTTTACCAGGAAAATTAGCAGACTGTTCTTCTAAGAATGCGGAAGAATGTGAATTATATATCGTTGAGGGGGATTCTGCTGGTGGCTCTGCAAAACAAGGACGAGATAGAAATACTCAAGCGATATTACCTTTAAGAGGTAAAATTTTAAATGTTGAAAAAGCAATTAAGAAAAAGGTGTTCTCTAACGCTGAAATAGGCAATTTAATTATTGCTATTGGTGGCGGCGTAGATGAAGAATTTGATATTACTAAAGTAAGATATCATAAGATTGTTATCATGACCGATGCTGATGTTGACGGATCACATATTAGAATCTTATTATTAACATTCTTCTATAGATATATGAAGCCATTAATTGAAAATGGATATGTATATATTGCACAACCTCCTCTATATAAAGCTTCAAGAGGACAAAAAGACTATTATTGTTATAACGATGACCAATTAAATGCTTTGAAAAAACAAATTGGTCCAGAAGCAGCAAAACGTTTATCAATTCAACGTTATAAAGGTCTTGGTGAAATGGATTTCCAACAATTATGGGAAACAACTATGGATCCTAAAAAACGTAAGATGATTAGAGTAAAAATGGAAAATGCTATGGAAGCAGACGTTATCTTCGATGAATTAATGGGAGATAGAGTTGAACCAAGAAAAGAATATATTAAAGAAAATGCTAAGTTTGTAAAGAACTTAGATTTACAAGCATAATGAAAGGAGTTAATACTTATGGCAGAAGAAAAAGAAATAATTGAATTAGAAGATGAAGAAAAAGTAGAAGAAACTCCTGAAAATAAGGAAGAAGAAATTGAAGGAATTGAAGAAGGAATTGTTCCAAGTTTAGTTGAACATGAACTAGTTCAAGAAGTAAAAAACGATTTCTTAGATTATGCAATGTCTGTTATCGTTTCAAGAGCATTACCAGATGTTAGAGATGGATTAAAACCAGTTCATAGAAGAATTGTCTTTGGTATGAATGAATTAGGGAATGGTCCAGATAAACCACATAAGAAAAGTGCACGTATTGTTGGTGATGTTATGGGTCGTTTTCACCCACATGGAGACTCATCAATTTATCAAGCATTAGTAAGATTAGCACAAGATTTTAATACTAGATATCCTTTAGTTGATGGACATGGTAACTTTGGCTCTATTGATGGTGATGGAGCTGCAGCAATGCGTTACACTGAAGCAAGAATGAGTAAAATTGCTTTAGAAATGGTTAGAGATATCAAAAAAGATACCGTTGATTTTGTTGATAATTATGATGGTGAAGAACAAGAACCATTAGTATTACCTTCAAGATTCCCAAATGTATTAGTTAATGGATCAAGCGGTATTGCTGTTGGAATGGCAACAAATATTCCTCCACACAACTTAAAAGAAACAATTGATGCAATTCAAGCAATTGCATATAATCCAGATATTACTCCAAGCGAAATTATGGAAAAATATTTATTCGGTCCAGATTTTCCAACAGGTGGTATTATTTTAGGAAAAAATGGAATTAGAGATGCATATGAAACTGGTCAAGGATCAATCACAATTAGATCTAAAGCTAGAATCGAAGAAATGACAAATGGAAAACATAAAATTGTTGTTACAGAAATCCCATATCAAGTTAATAAATCTTTAATGATAGAAAACATTGGTCGTCTTGTACGTGAAAAAATTCTTGATGGAATTACAGATGTAAGAGATGAATCAAATAAAGAAGGAATTAGAATTGTAATTGAATTAAGAAAAGATGTTGTTCCAGAAGTTATTTTGAATCACTTATATAAAAATACAACGTTACAAACATCATACGGTATTATTACATTAGTAGTTGATAAGGGAGAACCAAAAGTATTAGCAATTAATGAAATTTTAAAAAGATATCTTGATTTCCAATGTGAAGTTATAGAAAGAAGAACTAGATTTGATTTGAATAAAGCTTTAGATAGACTTCATATTTTGGAAGGTTTATTAAAAACAATTGATAATATTGATGAAGTAGTAGATATTATTAAAGGTTCTAAAACACAAGAAATTGCACGTAATAGATTAGCAGAAAGATTTGCGTTTACTGATGTTCAAATTAAAGCAATCTTAGATATGAGATTAGCAAGATTAGTTGGTTTAGAAAGAGAAGCTATTGTTAATGAAATAGAAACTTTAAACAAAGATATTGAATACTATAAATCTATTTTAGAAGATCATAATAAAGTTATAGATATTGTTGTAAAAGAATTAGAAGAAATTAAAAATAAATACGGAGACAAACGTAGAACTGAAATATCTAATGAATTAGCAAATATTGATGATGAAGATTTAATACCTTCAGAAGACATTATCATTACATTAACAAAGAGTGGATATATTAAACGTCAAGATCCAGATTCCTTTAAAAATCAACATAGAGGTGGAAGAGGCGTTAGAGGCATGTCAACTCATGAAGATGATATTGTTGAAAAAATTGTCTATGCAAAAACACATACAGACTTATTACTTTTCTCAAATTTAGGAAAAGTATATCGTATTAGAGGACACCAAGTTCCTTATTATGCAAAGAACGCAAAAGGATTACCAGTTGTTAATTTATTAAGCCTTGAATCAGATGAGAAGATTAAAGCAATTATCAATGTAGATGAATATAGTGAAAATCAATTCTTATTCTTCTGTACAAAGCAAGGTATTGTTAAAAGAACAGAATTAATGGAATTTAATTTAATTCGTCAAAATGGTAAAAAAGCAATAGTCATGAGAGAAGATGATGAATTGTTAGATGTTAAATTAACAAACGGAAATGCATTGATTTCTATTTCTTCAAGTAATGGTAAGATGGTTAAATTCCCTGAAGATGCTGTTAGAGTAATGGGAAGAAGTGCAACCGGTGTTAAAGGTATCGAATTAAGCGAAGGATGTATTGCAGTTGGTTTAACTACATCTCTTGAAGGAGAAAATGTTTTAGTTATTTCAGATAAGGGATATGGAAAAATTTCACCTTTAGAAGACTATAGATTAACTTCAAGAGGAACAAAAGGTGTTATCACAATGAATATGACAGAAAAAGTTGGTAAGATTTTAACAACAAGAGCAGTTTCTGGTGATGAAGATATTATGGTCATTACAAAAGGCGGTATTTTAATTAGAACATGGTTAAAAGAAGTTAAAGTATCAGGAAGAAATACGCAAGGAGTAAAAATTATCAATATTAAAGATAAAGAAACTGTCGCATCTATTGCAATTGCACCTCACCAAGAAGAACTACCTGAAGAATTAGAAGAACCTGTAGTATCAGAAAATAGTGAAGATAGTTCAACCGATTCAAATATCGAAGAATAGAAAAAATATTGATTAAAAAATTTACAAGTAATAAAATAAAATATGTTCCGATGATAAGGAAAAGTAATTAAATTTAAATTTTAGAGAGATATCGTTTGGTGAAAGATATTATTTAAATAAAATGAAATCCACCCTTTAGGAAGAAGGTAATGCTTCCGTTAACTGCGTTAAAGTTAAAATGAAGAGATAATCAATGTTTTGATTATAACTTGGGTGGCAACACGGTAATTCGTCCCTTGGTAATGTACTAAGGGACTTTTTTATTGAAATTGAAAGGAGAATATATGTTAGATATTAAATTTGTAAGAGAAAACCCAGAGATAGTAAAAGAAAATATTAAGAAAAAATTCCAAGATGAAAAACTTCCTCTTGTTGATGAAGCAATCGCTCTTGATAAAGAAATAAGAGCATTAAAATTAGAAGGGGAAACTCTACGTGCAGGAAGAAATGATTTATCAAAACAAATTGGATTTTTGATGAGAGAAAAAAGAGTTGAAGAAGCAAATAAAGTTAAAGAAACAGTAAGTAAAAATAATGCTCGTATTAGTGAGATTGACCCACTTTTAGCGGAAAAAGAAGCAGCATTGCTAAAAATAATGATGGTAATTCCTAATATTGTTGATGCATCAGTTCCTGTAGGAAAAGATGATTCAGAAAACGTGGAGAATAAAAAATATGGAGAACCAATAGTTCCAGAATATGAAATACCATATCATGCAGATATAATTGCAAGATTTAATGGATTAGATAAAGACGCTTCTGGTAGAACATCAGGAAATGGATTTTATTATTTAATGGGGCCGATTGCTAGACTACATTCTGCAATGTTATCTTATGCAAGAGACTTTATGATTAATAAAGGTTTCATATATTGTGTGCCTCCATTTATGATTAAATCTTCAGTTGTTACAGGTGTTATGTCTTTTGCTGAAATGGAAAACATGATGTATAAAATTGAAGGAGAAGATTTATATTTAATTGGTACATCAGAACATTCAATGATTGGTAGATTTAAAGGTCAATTAATTAAAGAAGAAGATTTACCTCTTGCTTTAACATCATATTCCCCTTGCTTTAGAAAAGAAGTTGGCGCACACGGCATTGAAGAAAGAGGAATCTATCGTGTCCATCAATTTGAAAAGCAAGAAATGGTAGTTTTATGTAAACCAGAAGATTCAATGGATTGGTACAACAAGATGTGGCAATACTCAGTTGAATATTTTAGAAGTTTGGATGTTCCAGTTAGAACATTAGAATGTTGTACAGGTGATTTAGCAGATTTGAAAGTTAAATCTTGTGATGTTGAAGCTTGGTCACCAAGACAAAAGAAGTATTTTGAGGTTGGTTCTTGTTCTACTTTAGGTGATGCTCAAGCAAGAAGACTTGGAATTAGAGCTAAAGGAGAAAAAGGGAATTATTTAGTTCATACTTTAAATAATACTGTTGTCGCTTCTCCAAGAGGATTAATCGCAGTAATAGAAAATAATTATCAAGAAGACGGATCAATTAAGGTTCCTGAAGTATTAAGACCATATATGGGTGGGTTAGAGGTTATTAAACCAGTTAAGTAATTTGATATAGAATAATATAGAAGGCGTTTGAAAGCATGAATGCCTTTTTGTTTTCTTTTATAAGAATAAATAAGTATAATATGGAAATAATTATTTAATGTAAACATATAGTATAAGAAAGAGGAACATTATGTTAGATAATTATTCTAGTGGAGTACAAAGAATCATTGCTTTAGCAGAAACTTATGCTTTTGAATTTAATCATGATGCAGTTGGATGTGAACATCTTTTACTTGCCTTTTTAAATGCAGATGACACTAATATTTATTATGAATTTGTTAAACAAAATATAAAAAGTGGCACTTTTAGCGAAAAAATACGTAATATACGTAACAAAAATATATCTAACGAAGATTGCATACCATATACAAAAGAGTTAAAAGAAGTAATTAATTTAGCTCAAAAATTATCATTAAAAAATAAAGAGTTATTAATAAGTGTTGATAATCTTTCTGTTTCTTTATTGATATTGAAATCTAAAGCAACAGAATTATTAAAAGAAGCAAATGTAAACGTGGACATAATTATAAAAAATATTCAAAACACTTCAAAAAGAAAAATAGATTTAAATTCAATAAGTGATCTTCATTTAATGGGAGTTGATAATAAAGACCCTTTAATTGGTAGAGAAAATGAAATAGCTCAAGTGATTAATTCTTTATCAAGAAGAAATAAACCAAACGCTATTTTACTTGGTGAACCAGGAGTTGGGAAAACAGCGATTGTTGAAGAAGTTGGAAGAAGATTGATTGAAGAAAGGATACCTTTGTTAAAAGGAAAACATTTATTTGAACTAGATTTGTCTTCTACGGTTAGTGGAACAAAATATCGTGGTGAATTTGAAGAAAAATTAAAAAAGATCATCAATAAAGTTAAGGATGAAGGAAACGCAATATTATTTATTGATGAGATTCATAATTTGGTAAAGGCGGGAGGCGCAGAAGGAGCGATAGATGCGTCAAATATTTTAAAACCATATTTATCAAGAGGAGAAATTCAAATTGTAGGTGCTACAACGCTAGAAGAATATAGAGATTCATTTGAAAAAGATAAAGCATTAAAAAGAAGATTTCAAATTATTAATGTGAGTGAAACAAATAAAGAAGAAACAAAAGAAATATTACAAAAGATAAAATCAATATATGAAAAATACTATTCGTTAGAAATAGATGATTTGTTATTAGATTTTATCTATGAGGAAGCGAACAAATATTTAGTGAACCAAATGAATCCTGACAAATCAATTGAACTATTGGACAACTCATGTGTTATTGCATCAAAATCTTTAAAGAAACAAGACGTAATTAAAACCTTAAAAAAAATATATAACATAGAAATAAATGAAGAAAAAAGTGTAAAAAAATTAATTGAAAAAGTGGAAAAAGAGGTTATTGGTCAAACAAACGCGAAGAAACAACTTGAAAAAATATTTAATCAAGAGGAACATATCAATTCATTATTTTTTCTAGGACCAATAGGAGTAGGTAAAACAAAAACAGCAAAAATAATTGCAGACGAAATATATAAACAAAATATCATTTGTTTAGACGCAAGAGAATATTCTGATTATGGTGGAATAAACAAATTAATATACGGAAATGGAATAATGAAAGAATCATATTTTGTTAGGCAATTAAAAGATCATCCGGATACGTTAGTTTATATTGCAAACCTTGATAAAGCAAGTGAAGAATTTGTTTTGTTTATTAAAGCAATACTATCTAAAAAATATTTTTATGATTGCAACAATAATAAGGTATTAACACACAATACATTATTTATTTTTTCTTCTAATTTAGATTTTACTAAAACACCAGATTTTTCGTTAAAGGCCCATCAAAACCAATGTATCAATAAGAAAAAACAAAATATACTATGTGATAAATTGGGAATGGAGTTTGTATCGCTTATTAATGATTTTGTTCATTTTGATTATTTATCAAGACAGGATATTAAAGAGTTAACAATGATAAGAATGATGGAAAATTATAATGTATTTGAAGATAGTAATGTTGATTTTGCTATTGAAGAATTAAAGAAAGAAGATATTGATAGACAAGGGGCATATATTGTAAATCAAATTGTAAAAGACATTATTAAAGAACAAGATAAAATTAAAATTAATTGAGGATTTTGTTAGATATTTTTTTAAAAGACACCGAATTAATAATATGTAGGTGTTTTTTTAGTGACAAAAGAAAAATGTCTTTACATTTAAGTAATACTAGTATATAGTATTAATGCGCGAAAATGCGCGTAGGGGTGAAGGCCTACGAAATAATACTCTCTGCTACAAATGAAAAGGTGTAGCCAGAAGTCCATAGGGAGGTGTAAGAACATGAAAAAATATGAGGTTATGTATATCCTTAAATCTAATATTGATGATGCTAATCGTAACACATTAATTGGTACATTAAATGATCTTCTTACAACAGACGGTGGCACAATTGAAAATGTCAACGAATGGGGATTAAAAGATTTAGCATACGAAATCAAGAAAGAGAAAAAAGGCTATTACGTTGTCGTCGAAGCAAATGTAGCTTCTACAGCTGTTATTGACGAATTCGACAGAAGAGCAAAGCTCAACGTAAACGTATTACGTCATTTAATTGTCGCTAAGTAGTTTACGCTTACCAAAGGAGGTAAATTAAATGATTAATCGTGTAATTTTGGTTGGACGCTTAACAAGAGATCCAGAATTAAGAAGAACCGCAAATGGAACAGCAGTCGCTTCCTTCACTATCGCCGTTGACAATCGAACAAAAGATGCAAGCGGAAATAAGACAACAAGCTTTATTCCATGTACAGTTTGGAATCAAGCTGCAGAAAACACAGTAAGATTCACACATAAAGGTTCTTTAGTAGGTGTTGATGGTAGATTATCACAACGCACATATGATTCTAAGGATGGACGTCGCGTTTCAATAGTTGAAGTAATTTGTGACTCTGTACAATTCTTAGAAAGAAAGGATGATAATGGAGCATTGCTTGATCCAGTAGCTCCAATTGATGAAGTATCATATCAACCTGATACAGTACCAGTAGAAGAACCAGCAAAAAAGAACGTATCTTCTATCGATGTCACAGATGATGACTTACCATTCTAAATGGTAGTCAAAATTTGATTATCCTGGAAATGCAGGAAGAAAGGTAGGAAAATATGGCATTTAAGAAAATGAGACCTAGAAAAAAGGTTTGTATCTTCTGTAAAAATAAAAACCAAGTTATTGACTATAAAGATGTCGAAACATTAAAACGTTTTATATCACCAAATGGTAAAATTGCTCCACGCCGTGTAACTGGCGCATGTGCAAAACACCAAAGAGGTGTAGAACAAGCAATTAAAAATGCAAGAATTATGGCTTTATTACCATTTATTGCTGACTGATTTTAAATTGTTGTCGCACCACAGACTGACTTTGTAAAAAGATCACGAAGTGGACCGGCGAAGTAAATTAGTTATCAAATAGGTAACAGAAGAAAATAACAAATAGATCACCACAAACATCAGTGGTGGTCTTTTTTTATATATGAATATATAAATACGGTCCTGTCGGAAGCAATCGGTGATGTGTACCCAATAAACTGGACAAGTTAATTGAATTATATCATAAGCTTAACATGGATGCTTCCCTAAATTTAGAAGGGGGCATCCATTTTGTTTTGCTCTTAATCCTTTCGTTGTTGTAATAATTGATATATTTATCTATTGCTCTATGTAAATCGCTAAACGTTTTAAACTCTGATTCATGACCATAGAACATTTCATTTTTAAGAGTTCCAAAGAATGATTCCATTATATAATTATCAATGCAATTTCCTTTTCTAGACATTGATTGGATAATTCCTTTTTCTCTATATTTATTTACCCATTGATAAAGTTGGCCGGGATTTATGTGAGCATTTTTGGCAACATTTCTTATAGAATCACCTGATAAAACTTTTGCAACTAGATCAAACCTTTGTTCTACTGTCCATTGTTTGTTAAATGAATTGTGCTTTAGACCATCAATACCTAGGTCATCAAAACTTTTCACCCATGAACGAACGTAGTTTAAAAAACTTCTCTTAGAAATTCCTGCTGGTACAAAATCTCGTCTTCCTTCTTTATACTTACTAACACAATCAATTTTAAAATTTAAATCGTATTTCATGAAAAAATACCCCTTTCCTGTTTTTGTCCAGGATTAGGGGTACATTTCACGGTGGGACTTTTTTTGTTTTGTACTAAATATTCTTCGCTTTGGGGGCTCGCGAATTGGATTTTTCATGACATAATAAATGTGTAAGGCGGATTTGTAGTAAACATATAAAGATGCTTCGCCGTATTACAGTTGTAATATTACAAGTTCATTTTAGAAAAATTACAGATAGCATTCGTATAGAAGATTATATAAGATCGCCTAATAGAGCGGTCTTTTTTCTATATATAGAGAAATAAAAGATATATTATTCTATAATATATAACTATCCTACGGTCTTTATATTCAGTCTATATCGCACTTTCTAGCACAACTAATATAAATGCTTGTTTTACATTTAGAAAAAATTATACGATTACAATCAAATTTGTGAATTTTAGAAAAACCGAAATAATATATAAAAATAATTTTGGAAAAACCGATAAAACGTGTTAAAATAATATTGGAAAAACTAGGAAAGGTGTGTTTTGATATGTTTTATAGGAAAATAGAAAAGCGATTATACGAATATTATAATAATGTTGATGCTAAGATTGTTGTTGTTAATGGAGCTAGGCAAATAGGAAAAAGTTTTATAATTAGAGAAACTGCAAAAAAACATTTTTCTAATTATATTGAAATTAATTTGAAAAGTGATTATGATGGTGATCAATTTTTTAAAAATGTAAAGAAAACAAAAGATTTGTATTTGCAATTAAGCGCCTTATATGGTGATAAATTAAATAATATAAATGATACTATAATTTTCTTTGATGAAATACAAGTATATCCTCATTTGTTAACGATGCTAAAAGATTTGAAATTAGAAAATAAATATAGATATATAGCCAGTGGTTCGTTACTAGGTATCACATTAAAACACACATTTATACCTATGGGGAGCATCGATGAAATAAAAATGTATCCAATGGACTTTGAAGAGTTTTTATATGCTAATAAAGTAGGCAAAGATGTAATAGATTATTTAAAGGAATGCTTTAATAATGTTGAACCTGTATTTGATGGCATCCATAAAATTATATTAGAAAAATTTAGAGAATATTTGATTACTGGTGGATTACCAGATTCTATAAAGGAATTGGTTTTAAATAAAAACGTATTAAAAGTAAGAGAAAATCAAACTTTAACTTATAATTATTATAAAGATGATGCTTCTCAATATGACCAAGAACACTCTTTAAAAATTAGAAGGATATATGATTTACTTCCTTCTTATATGGAAAATAAAGTTAAAAGAGTTAAATTTAAGCAAATTGAAAATATAGAAGATTCTAATTTATTGAAATATAAAGATGAGTTTGATTATTTGATAAATTCAGGCTGTGCTTTAGGAGTTAAAGCTATTTCAGATCCTAGATTCCCATTAATAGAATCTAGTAGTAAAAATTTAATAAAATTATATTTTAATGATGTTGGTCTTTTAACAAATATATTATATAAGAACAATATTATGTCAATTTTAAATACTGAAAAAGGATTGAATATTGGTTCAGTGTATGAAACTGTTTCTGCGATGGAACTTATTGCTCATGGTCATGATTTATATTATTTTGATAGTAAAAAAGTAGGAGAAGTTGACTTTTTAATTAACGATTATGATAATTTGTCGGTTTTACCTATAGAAATAAAATCTGGTAAAAATGGTTATGAGTATAGAGCAATTCCTAAGTT
>JAQXGN010000002.1 GCA_029006735.1 Caryophanales bacterium | reverse complement strand
ATAACTCAAGAAAGGAAGTTTTATGCCACCGATAAAGAATGATGACACTAGTAGTTTATCACATACAAAGTGGAATTGTCAGTACCACATTGTATTCACGCCAAAATATCGCAGAAAAGCGATATATGCAAAATTAAGAACGGACATAGGAAAATACTTAAGACGTCTTTGTGAATACAAAGGAGTCGAAATAGTAGAAGCACATGCGATGCCTGATCACATTCACATGCTCGTCAAGATACCACCAAAGATGGCGGTATCTTCATTCATGGGATATTTGAAAGGTAAGAGTAGTTTGATGATTTTCGACGAGCATGCGAATCTGAAGTATAACTACGGAAGTAGACACTTCTGGTCAGAAGGGTACTATGTTTCGACCGTAGGTCTAAACAAGAAAACCATCGTGAATTATATAAAAAAACAAGAGCTGGAAGATCAACTTGAGGAAAAGAGAAGCCTTAAGGAGTACAAAGACCCGTTCACGGGTAAGTAAGAGTGACAAAGGCAATTGGGCAAACAAAAACACCCCGAAATCGGGGTGGCCAGTAACGAGCCTTGAAGGCGACTCGTAAAACCACGCCTTAAAGACGTGGATTTTTATTTTAAATTCAATCTTTATTATTTTTAATAGTTATAATATGGATTCTTATGGATATATTAAAATATCTTAAAATCTATTTTTTCTTTTTATTGATTTATAAAAAAGAATATTATTAAAATCGTCTAAAAAAGACGTATTGTCGAACAATGTAAAAAATTGTATAATATTATTGCTGAAAGGAAAATTTTATATGGAAGAAAAAAATATTTCTAGTACATCCGGAATTAAAATGAAAGATAAATTCGGATATGCAATGGGAGATGTTGCTTCACTTCTTGTTTTCGGTTTAGTAAATACTTTTTTACAAGTCTTTTATACCGATGCATTAGGAATCACGCCTCTTATTGTTATGTTAATTATGATTGTAGCACGTGTTTGGGATGCAATTAATGACCCTTTATGGGGAAGAGTTGTCGATCGTGCTAATTGCAAAAAACCAGGTACAAGATATAAAAGATGGTTATTGATTTTAGCAATTCCAGTCGCAATAAGTGCTGTTTTGATGTTCTTAAATGTCAAAGAATTATTTCCATCTTGGACAAATGGAGCAATTATTGCTTATGCTGCTATTTCTTATATTTTATTTAGCATGTTATATACTGGTACAAATATTCCATATGGTTCTTTAGCTAGTGTGATAACTTCAGATGATAAGGAAAGAAATGCATTATCTGTATTCCGATCTGTTGGATCTACTCTTGGTGGATTTGGACCAATGATTCTTTCATTCTTAGTTTATGATCAAGGTAAATTATTGCCAAATAAATTATTTTTTGGTGTCATTATTTTAGCAGTATTATCTATTGTATTCTATGCAATTTGTTATTTTACATCTAAAGAAAGAGTTGTCGCTCCTCCAATCGTTCAAGAAAAGGGAGCGACTAAAAAAGCTTTAAGAGGTTTATTTAAAACAAAATCTTTCGTAATTATTTCTATCGTTGGTATGTTATTTTTAGCAGCCCAAATGTTTCAAACAACATATAATACTTACGTATTTAAATCTTTCTTCAATAATGGTGGTTTAGCTGCAGTTACTCAGATTTTTCAATATTTACCAGTTGCAATTATCATGTTCTTATCAGGGAAGTTAGTTAATAAATTTGGCCGTAAAGAGATTTGTGCATTTGGTTTATTATTCACTGGTATTAGCTTTGCTGTATTAGCACTTTTATCAATATTTATAATTGATAATAGAACTATATTGATGTATTTATTCTTTGCATTTAGCTTATTAGGTGGTATTGGCAATTCCTTTATATTCTTAATGATTTGGGCTTTAGCAAATGATGCTGTTGATGATTATTTTGTTAGAAGTAAAAGCCATGATGAAGCAACTGCATATTCTATCTTTACATTCATGAGAAAATTAGGTCAAACTGTTGCAGCTATTATTGTTAATATATCTTTAATCTCTCTTGGATATGGAACAGATGCTTTTGAAGTTAATGCTGCGAATGCTTCAACTGGTATGTATTTCCAATCATTAGTTATTCCAAGTGTTTTATCACTTATTATGTTTGCCTTATTAATGTTTGTTTATCCATTAAGCAAGAATCGAGTAATCGAATTACAAAAAGAAAAACAAGTTGTACTTGATGCAGAAAAAGAAGTAAATTAGTTATATGAAAGAAGCGCTATTTAATACAATATGTAATTATTTTAGACGAAGAGATTATCGAGATATCATCCCAAATGAAATTGAAAATTCCTATATTTTGGAAGGGAAAATATCTTTTGGAAAAAGAAAAAGACCATTTCTATTTATTCTTCCAAAAGATGAAGAAAAGGTTACTTTTTATGCAAAAATAGAATTAGGATGGCCGATTTTATTTAAAGATGTCAAAGAGATTTTTTCCATTGTATCGAATTATATAAATGAAGATTCAATGTGGGATTTACAACTTGATGATTCTTTTTGTGCGATTTTAGTAATTGATCCAATGTATAAAATTGATCAAGATAACATATATATTGTTTTAGATAGGATATTATATGATTTAAATAAGTTTAAATTATCAAAAGATTTCCAATCTTTGGAACAATATCTTTCAGAAAATGAACAAAGTTTTTCTAAAAAGTAATAAAGAGTTAACAATTATTAATTAATTAATAAAAATAGTAAATTTCACTTGCATTAAAAAGATATTTTTAATATATTATAAGAGCGACTTATGCATGGACTAACGAATCTCCAACGTTTATCTAAGTATAAGTTAAGATTGTTAAATGTAGGAGGATAAATAATATGGCATTAACAAAACAACAAAAAGCTGATATCATTGCTAAATTTGGCGCTAATGAAAACGATACAGGATCAACAAAAGTCCAAATCGCTTTATTAACAGCAGAAATCAATGCATTAACAGCACACTTAAAGAAAAACCATGGTGATGGTTCTTCACGTAGAGGATTATTTGCAAAAGTAGGACAAAGAAAAGGCTTCTTAGCTTACTTACAAAAAACAGACTACGAAGGTTATGTTGCATTAATTAAAGAATTAGGCATTAGAAAGTAATCTAAAAAAATAGGCATCAATATGATGCCTTTTAATTTACAAAATTAGATTAAATTTATATAATTTAAGAAAGGTGATTTCATGAAAAAAGTTCAATTAGCAGATCGACTTGGTAATATGGAAACAAGAAAAGTAGGGTTTTCTTGGCTTCATTTTTTCTTTGGTCCGATTTATAGTATGGCTAGAGGTAGAATCTTTTTTGGAATACTAGAAGCCTTATTTATCTTTTATTTTACACCAATTCCAGGAATGCAATTTATTGCAAATCTTTTTGATGCATTAAAATTTATTCCTTCCTCTTATCTTGAATTTATAAAAAAACTAGTGATGTTATTTAGGTTAGGGCATTATTATATTCTAGGTATTTTATTTACTATTTTATGTCATTTTGTTGTTTCTTATTATATTGATTCTTATATATTAAAAAAGCATATGAAAAAGAAACAATTATTACCAGTTGACGAAAAAGATGCTCGTATTTTAATCCGTTATCATGTAGCAAAAGAAAAGATTGCTTTAGCAAGCTCTTTTGATATGCGTACAACTAATTCTTATAAAATGGCTGAAGAGAATTGGTATATTAATAATCAAAGTAGAATTAATAAAAAAGGACCTTCATATGATTCGCGTTCACAAATAAAAGGAACTGGATCAACTCAGAAGATAAAAATACAATTAGAACAATTACAGAATTCTTTTCATTTAGGATTAATTTCAAAAGAAGAGTATGAAAAAAGATTTAAAGAATTGATGGGAGATTAAAGATGAAAAAAGCGTTGTTTTTTGATTTAGATGGAACTTTATGGGATGCTTTAATTCCATTAACAAAAAGTTGGAATGAGGCAATGTTAGAACATCATCTTCCTTATCGCTTCGATTTAGAAAAGATGCGTTCGTATATGGGTCTTACTCCAGAAGAAACTTGTCCTTTAGCTTTTCCAAATACAACTTTAGAAGAAGGATTAAAATTATTTAAGATAGTTCTTGATGCTGAAATTCTATTTTTAGCGAAAAACCCAGGTATTTTATATGAGAATGAAGAAAATATATTATCGCAATTATCGCAGAAATATCCTTTATATATTGTTTCAAATGCTGATAAAGGATACATTCAAAATTATATAAATGCTTGTAATATGAGTAAGTATTTTACGGATTTTGTTCAAGCAGGAGATACTAATTTACCTAAATGGAGAAATATTCTTTACATGAAAGAAAAAGAAAACATCGATGAAGTAATCTATATAGGTGATACAAAAAAAGATATGGATGAATCTTTTAAAGCTGGTGTTAAATTTATTCATGCAGCTTATGGATTTGGTAAAATAGACAACGCTCAATATAAGATAAGTAGCCTTAATGAGTTACCATCTTTAGTTGATTCAATATTCAAAGATTAAAAAATAATATTTTTTATTAAGAAATGTAAACTTTTTGCTATTTTTTTGCTAGTAAAAAAGCATATAGTCAAATAATTATTTTAATGTTATTATTAAGATGTATTTAAGTATAAGGAGACTATATGAATAATTCATTGAAACTTAATATAAAAAGAACATGTATTATTGGGTTCGCTTTTTTTGGCATCTTGCTTTTATGGCAAGTTTATGATTCTTGGTGCCCTACATTTTTAACTGAACTTTTTAAATCAGCATTCCCAGGAAAAACAACTAAAGAAGTTCAATATTTAGTTGGTATTATGATGGCGATTGATAATTTAGCTGCTTTAATTTTATTACCGATCTTTGGTACTTTATCTGATAAAACAAATACACCAATTGGTAAAAGAATGCCATATATTTTAGTTGGCACATTTGTCTCTGCAGTTGCTTTTCCATTTATTCCATTATTTTTTCATTACAACAATGTAATTGGCACAGTTATCACTATGGCTATTGTTGTTTGTACAATGATGATGTATCGAAATCCTGCAGTTGCTCTTATGCCAGATTTAACACCAAAACCTTTAAGAAGTAAGGCAAATGGTATTATTAATATTATGGGATATATGGGTGGTTTATTTGCTACAATAACCGGATTGATCTTTGTTTTATCTAAATATTTAGGAACAAAAACAGTTGATTCTTGGCAATACCATAATATTTGGGCGGTAGAAGCACCTTTTTTAATCGCTTCTGTCTTAATGGTTATTTCTGCTTTAGTTTTATTCTTTAAGATTAAAGAAAATAAAATCAAAGATGAGATTAAAGATGAGATGGCATTAGGTGAAGAATTAGCAGAAGTTGTTGATAAAGTTGAAGAAGATCAACCAATGAGTAAAGCTAATAAAACAATGTTAATTTTCATTTTATGTGCAGAATTCTTCTGGTTTATGGCAGAAAATGGCATTGGAACTTTTATGGGTAACTATACAATTTACTATCTAGGTGCTGAAACTTCTTCGAATATGATTAATACAATTGTTGGTGGGGTCGGATCGGTTATTGGTTTTGCTCTTGGAGGAATTATTGCATCAAAGATTGGTAGAAAATGGACTGTAGTTGGTGGATTAGGTGTTACATTAATATCATATTTAGTATGGGTAATAGCTTCTTTCACCTTTTTAAAGAATTCAGCTAATTCAGGTAATTTTCCAGTTATTATTTACGTTATTTGGTTATTAAAAGGATTTGGTATGTCATTAGTTCATATTAATTCATTCCCAATGGTTGTCGAATTATGCTCCAGTAAGAAGATTGGTAAATTTACTGGATTATATTATGCTTCATCGATGACATCACAAACTTTAACTCCAATCGCATTAGGTACTTTATTATTATTACCAAGCTTCAATTGGGAATATTTACCAGTATATGCTTTAGTTTGTTTAACAATTTCATTCATCATTTTCATGTTTATTAAAAATGTAAAATTAAAAAAGACAAAAATTGCTAAAGGTTTAGAGGCATTTGACCAAGAGGATTAATTTATGAGAAAAGAAAAAGTTATATCAAGAATAAATCCGTTATTCTTATACGGAATCTGTCATCGTGGATTACATAATGATAAATATACGGAAAATGGCTTAAATGCTTTTAAAAATGCTTTAGATCATCATATGGCGATAGAATTGGATATACATTTAACTAAGGATAACAATTTAGTTGTAATACATGATTCTACTCTTGAAAGAGTAACGGGGAAAAAAGGAATTGTTGAAGACCTTACTTTAAAAGAATTAAAGGAGAATTATCGTTTACTAGATGGAGAACAAATTCCATCCTTGCAAGAAGTGTTTGATTTAATTAAAGAAGAAGTTCCTATTGTAATTGAATTAAAGGTTTTTAGGAAAAACTATAAGCCACTATCAAAAAAACTTAAAGAAGAATTAAAGCAAATTAAGGATAAAAGAAATATTATGTTAATATCTTTTGATCCGCGTGCTTTATTCCCATTTAACAATGAAGGTTTTGTTCGCCAACTTCTTGTTACAAGTGAAAAAGAATATCGTTATGTTTATCATTTCCGTCATTTCTTTGAGGGCGTTGATTTAGATTATCGCTTTATGAAAGAAAAAAGAGTTAGAAAATATTGTCAAAAACATTTTTCCAATCTTTGGACTATTGAATCTAAAGAATTATTTGATGAAGTATCACCTTATGTTGATACAATCACATTCCAATTAATGGATGAAAAGTACGTATTTGATACATTAAAAAATAGAAATAAATAAATAGTAAAAAACATAAAAAGAAATTTCTTAATAGAATTCTTCTTATGTTTTTTTTATTAAGTAAAAAGGATTATTTCTATTATAAGAGATAATCCAATATTTATTATTTTATTGTTAATAATTGATGAGCGATATTTTTAATACCTTGGATAGTTGTTGAAGTAGGATCTGGAGCAACTCGACAAGCTATATTCAATTTGTTCTCTAAGAATTCTCTTAAACCTGCAAGTAGAGAAGTTCCTCCACAAATAATCACACCAGAATCGATAATATCAGAAGCGACGTCAGGTGTAATTACTTCAAGACAATCTGCGATTGCATCTAGTAATGGATCGATACAATTCATTAAGCAGGATTTAATCTCTGAAGTAGAAATGACAACGGAATGTGGTAAGGAAGAGATAACATTAATTCCACTGACTTCCAATAATCTATTTTCTGGATAAGATTCTATTGAACCAATCTTCATTTTGATATATTCGGCAGTCTTTTCTGAAATGATTAGTTGATGATTTTTTCTTATGTGTCGTATGATACTAGCATCGAGCTTTTTTCCGGAAAATGAGCATGTTTTTGATAATAATACTTCGCCATTAGCGATGACTGACATATCAGTAATACCACCACCAATATTTATCATAAAGCAGCCTTTTGTAGTAGCATTAGCTTGATTACACCCGATTGTAGATAGATAAGAAGCAGAGTAGAACATGATTTTATTACAGCCTAATTTTCTAAAAACATTACGCAATGCAGTTCCTTCTATTTGAGTAAATTCACTTGGTCTAGATACGATAAGAGTTGCCTTTCGACATTTTCTTAATAAATGTAAATTTCTAAGGACATTTTCTAAATACTTAACACTAAATGGACCATCAGAAATAACACCATTTTCAATAGGGCGAATTACTTTTGTATCATTATGAGTTTTACCTAATAGTTTGAATGCTAAATATCCAGTAGATACTACTTTTTTATTGTTCGCATTATACGCTATGACGGTAGGCTCATTATAAATGATCCCTTTTTTGGGTAGATAAACAATAGTATTTGAAGATCCGAAATCAATTCCAATAATTTTTCTCATAGTAAATACCTGTAATTATAATATTACTCAAATGTTGAATAACTATATAACTCTCCTTAATTAATTATTTTACCATAAATATAAAAATATACAAAGTTTTTATATATTTACGATCAGAATAAACGCACAAATTAATTATAAGCTGTAAGAAAGAATATAAAATACAATCTTACGGCTTTTTTTATGTGGATTTATGTTGTATAATGATAGTGAAATATGATTTTTAATATTCATATATAAATATATGAATATTA
>JAQXGN010000001.1 GCA_029006735.1 Caryophanales bacterium | reverse complement strand
ACGCTGTTCCCAAGAGATTGTATAAAAAAGAAAAAAAATATCATATAATTCGGTGTTTTAGTGGTGATTTTAGAAAAAAAATGATAAAATAATGATAAAATGTGAGGTATGATATGGATTACGCTAAAAAAATAAAAGAGTATCGAGAAAAGGTTCTAATTACGCAACAAGAATTAGCAAAAATACTTGGCGTAGGCATTGCCAATGTTTCAAGATGGGAACAAGGCCATTATGAACCTACTATGGAAACAAAAAGAAAACTAAAAAAGCTTTTTGAAGAAGCAGGTATTAAGGAGGATTAAGATGAATAAACAAGAATTAGCATCAAGAATTTGGGAATCAGCCAACAATATGCGTTCCAAAATTGAAGCAAATGAATATAAAGATTATATTTTAGGATTTATTTTCTATAAATTCTTATCGGATAAAGAGGAAAATGCACTAAAAAAAGAAGGATGGGATGATGAATCTTTAAAAGAATATTTAGTTGAAGATGATATTAAAGACCATCAAGATTTATTAAAGTATTGTAAGAAAAATTATGGTTATTTCATTTCTTATGATAACTTATTTTCTACTTGGTTAAATAAAGGTAGTGATTTTGATGTGTCCGATGTCAGCGTAGCATTATCTTCGTTTACACGTCATATTAATGAAAACCATAAGAAAGTGTTTGATAAAATATTTGAGACTCTAGAAACTGGTTTATCTAAACTAGGTGATAATAGCGGTGCTCAAACCAAGGCAATCAGATCTTTGATTCAATTAATTAATCCAATCCCAATGGATGACAAACAAGGATATGATGTATTGGGTTTTATTTATGAGTATTTAATTTCAAATTTTGCGGCTAATGCTGGTAAAAAAGCAGGTGAATTTTATACACCACATGAAGTATCTTTAGTAATGTCTGAGATTGTTGCTAATCATTTAAAAGATAGAGAATCAATACAAATATATGACCCAACATCTGGTTCGGGTTCATTACTTATAAATATAGGTCAAAGTATATCTAAATATTTAAAAGATAAAAATAAGATAAAATATTTCGCACAGGAATTAAAAGAAAACACATATTCGTTAACAAGAATGAATTTGGTTATGAGAGGAATAAAACCAGAAAACATAGTAGCTAGATGTGGGGATACATTAGCTGATGACTGGCCATATTTTGAAGAAGGAAAATTTTCTGAAACATATGAAGCATTATATGTAGATGCAGTTGTATCAAATCCTCCATATTCACAAAAATGGGAACCACATGAGGATTCAAGATTTGCTGATTACGGAATTGCACCAAAAGCCAAAGCTGATTACGCATTCTTATTACATGATTTATATCATTTAAAACCAGATGGAATAATGACTATTGTTTTACCACATGGTGTTTTATTCAGGGGTGGTGAAGAAGGAAATATTAGGAAAAATCTAATTGAAAATGATAATATTGATACGATTATAGGTCTTCCTGCTAATATTTTCTTTGGAACAGGTATTCCTACAATAATAATGGTTTTAAAGAAGAAACGAGAAAGAAACGATGTTTTAATTGTTGATGCTTCTAAAGGCTTTATTAAAGTCGGAAAAAATAACAAATTAAGAGCTTCAGATATTAAGAAGATTGTAGACACAGTAATTAAAAGAGAAACTGTTGATAAATATTCTAGAGTTGTTTCAAAAGAAGAAATTAGAAATAATGATTACAATTTAAATATTCCAAGATATGTTGATTCAAGTGAAAAAGCTGAATCATTTGATATTTATGCTTCAATGTTTGGCGGAATTCCAAATAATGAGTTAAACGAATATAAAAAGTATTGGGATGCATTCCCATCTTTGAAGAATGAATTATTTGAGTCTATAAATAGAGATTTTTCTTCATTAAAAGTAGAAGATATTAAGCAAACTATCCTAGAAAATCTAGATGTAAAAACATTTATTAATGATTTTAATAATGCTTTTGCTGATTTTGATTTATATTTAGAGAAAGAGTTAATTCAAAATTATGAGTCAATAAATATATCTAAAGAAGAAAGTGTTATAGCTGATAATATTTTTGAGAGAATAATTCAATTAAAACTATTAGATAAGTATAGTGCATATCAACTTTTAGATGATGATTGGTCGAAAGTTGCTGTGGATCTTGAAATTATTAAGACAGAAGGCTTTGAATCAACGAAGAAAGTTGATCCTAATATGGTATCTAAGAAAAAAGATGGAAAAGATGTTGAAGTTCAAGAGGGATGGATAGGTCGTGTAATTCCATTTGAATTAATTCAAAAAGAAAAGTTGTCTGATGAACTTAATAAATTAAATGTTTGTGAGCATAGGCTTGAAGAAATAGCCTCATTATATACTGAAACAGTAGAAGAATTAACTGAGGATGAAAAAGAAGAATATCCTGATATTTTAACTGAAGAAAAGGATGCCTTTGTTAATGCTGAAGTAGTTAAACAAGCTAAAAAATTCAAAGGTCAAAAATTTTCAAATGAATCTTTAGAATATAAGATTATTACTATTGCTAAAGCAATAGATGAAGAAAAAGAATTAAAAAAGAACCTAAAAACTTTACAAAGTAATCTAGAAGTTTCTAGCAAAAAAGCGATTGAAAGCCTAACTGATGATGAAGTTTTTGAATTGTTGAAGAAAAAATGGATTAATCCATTACTTGATTCGCTTTCAAAGCTTCCTCAAACTCTTATAAATGATTTAGCTACAAAGCTTCAAAAGCTATCTAAAAAATATGAAACCACATATCTAGATTTAGATACAGAAATCAGAAAGACAGAAGAATCGTTAGTATCAATGATTGATGAATTAGAAGCGGATGAATTTGATAAAAAAGGTCTTCTTGAATTACAAAAACTATTGAGAGGTGAGTAAAATGGATCAAAAATCATTAAAACCTCGAATTAGGTTTAAAGGATTTACTGAAGCTTGGGAACAGCGTGAGCTTGGACAAGAAGGAACCACATTTACCGGATTATCTGGAAAAACTAAAGATGATTTCGGACATGGTAGCGGAGCCTTCGTTACATATATGAATGTTTTTAAAAATCCAATTGCTGATCCTACAATGGTAGAACCAATTGACATTGATAATTCTCAAAAAGAAATTAGATACGGCGATATATTTTTTACCACTTCATCTGAAACACCTGATGAAGTTGGAATGTCATCAATTTGGGTTAAAAAAGCCACAAATATCTATTTGAATTCGTTTTGTTTTGGTTATAGATTGAATAATTTAAGCAAATACGATTTAAGCTTTCTTGCCTATAATTTCAGAGCAGAATCTTTTAGAAAAGACATGGTTCTTTTGGCTCAAGGAATTTCTAGATACAACATTTCTAAAAATAAGGTCATGGAAATTCAAACGGCGGTTCCTAGATGTTTAGAAGAACAAGCAAAGATAGGAAAGTTTCTTGTTGAGTTGGACAACCTTATCACCCTTCATCAGCGTAAGTATTTCATAATTTTCAATATACAAAAAGCGAAATTGGGTAATAACTGTCATTCTTTGGAACAGCGTAAGCTTGGAGATTATGGAGTATGTAAATCTGGTGTAGGATTTCCTGATAAAGAACAAGGAGGTACAAGTGGAACCCCATTTTACAAAGTATCCGACATGAATATCGAAGGAAACGAGAGAGAATTAATAAGTTCTAATAATTATGTTTCAAAAGAGCAAATCACTTCTAATTCTTGGAATGTATTAAAAGCTCCATCAGTTTTCTTTGCAAAAGTTGGGGCTGCGGTCATATTGAACCGAAAAAGGCTTGTTTTAAACGATTTTTTACTAGATAACAATACTATGGCATATGTTATTGATTCAACAAAGTGGGACACAAATTTCTGCTTTAATACTTTCGAAAAAACTGATTTAACAACATTGGTTCAAGTTGGTGCCTTACCATCATATAATGCAAATCAAGTTGAAGATATTGAAATTACAATTCCAAACAAAAAAGAGCAGAAAAAAATCGGATTGTTCTTCAGTAACTTGGATAACCTTATCACCCTTCATCAGCGTGAGCAAATACAACTTTTGGAGGATTATTAATGTCAAAAATCAATAAAAAAGAATTATTAAGTTCATATTTTGAACGATGGATTACTGTGTATAAAGAAGGAGCTATAAGAAAAGTGACAATGGATAAGTATAAATTATCTTTGGCATGGATTATAAAACTAGTTCCAAAAATGCGTTTATGTGATGTGGATAGAGTTTCATATCAACAATTGCTGAATGATTATGCTAAGGAACATGAACGCCAAACTACGATGGATTTTCATCACCATCTAAAAGCAGCAATATTAGATGCTGTTGATGAAGGACTGATAGATAAAGATCCAACACGTAAGGTTATAGTTAAGGGTAAAACACCTAAAGAAAAAAAGAAGAAGTATTTGAATCAATTTGAATTACATATGTTAATTAAAGATTTGAATCTTGAAAATGGTATTAATTATGATTGGCTTATTTTATTAATTGCTAAAACAGGAATGAGGTTTTCGGAAGCAATAGCATTAACACCATCAGACTTCGATTTTGCAAGACAGACGTTATCAATTAACAAGACTTGGAACTATAAAGGTGATGGTGGTTTTCAACCTACAAAGAACAAATCATCAGTGAGAAAAATTCAAATCGACTGGATGATAGTGTCTCAGTTTGCTGCATTAGTAAAAGATTTACCAGTTGATAAACCGATATTTATCAAAAAAGATTCTATTTTTAATTCTACGATAAATGATATTCTTGAAAAACATTGTGTGCATGCTAATGTTCCAATCATCACTATTCATGGACTAAGACATACACACGCTTCGTTATTATTGTTTGCAGGAGTTTCAATAGCTAGTGTAGCCAAGAGATTAGGCCATTCAAGTATGAATACTACCGAGAAGACATATTTGCATATTATTCAAGAATTAGAAAATAAAGATGTTGACTTGGTTATGAGATCATTATCAGGACTTTGCTAAATAAAACTATGCTCACGCTTTCTTGCTCACGCTGATGAAGGGTGATAAGGGAATCTAGATTAAAGAATACTTGACCGATTTTCTTTTGCTCTTCATATTTTGGATAATCTGTTTCAAATTCTAAAACATCATTTACAGAAGGTCATTTCTTTGGCTCTATTGTCTGTATTGCATAAAAACTGCGCCAACAGGTGTTCAAAAAAATATGGTTATTGATGGTCAACAAAGACTGACTACATTAACTCTAATTTTAATTACTCTTAGAGCCAGTGTTAAAGCTGATTCTGTCATTAATACCGATGAGTTAAATATTTCTTTTTTGATCAATTAATTTAAATCTGGTGAAACCTCTTTTATTAAAATGAGAGTTAATAATTTATATTAAAAGGTGCTCCTTTCTAGCATTAATGTGAGCTAGTTGGGAACACCTCTTTTTTTATTTTTTATAAAGTAAATCATAAATTTGTTTGTAGTGAATTCTAAATTGATTCCTTACATCATCATCGTATAATTCATCAATTAATTGTGTAAAAGCAGAAGGATTGTCTATTATTTCTTGAATTGGAATTTCATAAATAGGTTCGTCTGTTGCATCAATATCAATTATAGATTCTAAAAATTTTTCTTTTTCTTCTCCAGAAAGTTGTTCTATTCTTTCTAATGTTTCATTTCTAGATGCAGGGGAGCAAGATCGAAAAGTCCCGCCCTCATGCTCAGGATCTTCCATTTCATCACCTATGTAAATTACGTAATCGGTAATATAGGAGTCATCAATTACATCATTAGGAATTATGTCAAAAGATGTAGTAATATTAAATGCACTGCAAATTAACGTTAACATTGGATTAGCTAATGCTGAAGAACCAAAATTACATATATAAAGTGTAACAATTGCTTTATTATAGTAGTTTAGGAAATTTTCTTTTGATAGTTCAGGTGATAAGTATTCTTTTAGTACTGGTTTAATAATTTTTTCATGGCATCTTACTTTATCCATATCATATAACATTTTAAGGACTAGAGATCCCCTAGCAATTATATAGTAAGCATTTTTTTTCTGTGTAGCAATTTTAGTAAACCAATCTATTAAAGAATCATATTCACTATCACTAATACCTGATAAATAATCAGCAACAAAGAATTCTTGAAATGACCTATGTATAAATTTATAGACACTATCCTCGATGAAAAGTAGATTTAAATTATTTGTTAAATCATAAAAGAAATCATCTATACTTATATTTTTCAAATTAGAAGAAGAATTAAAAATTTTTTTAGCATATCTAAAAGTAAAATCTATATCACCATCTTGATAAAGGAGATAGCAAAATTCGGATATAACATTTTTAAGTTGATTTTTAGTTAGCTTAGTTTTATATTCTCGTTTATGATTTTGAATTAGATTATGCTTTTCATACATTACATCATATGCACTATCATAAAACTCATAGATTTTAGTAGGGAATTTTTTATTCTTATCTTTATATATTAAAAACATAATATTTAACAATAATGGGTTTTCACATATGGTTTTATATCTATTCCATTCATGTTTAAAATCTTCAATAAAACCAGTCTTTAATTCTTCGTCATAGTCAGGAATTTTATTAATCATCTTAATTGCTCGTTCTTTAGTTAATCCCTCTAATATTATTTTTTTAAATCCAAATTGACGAACCATTATTTCTGATGGTCTGCATGTAGTAACAAAATAGTTCTTGTCATATCTTGATGCAAGTGAGCTTAATTCATCCATAAATTCTGCTTGCAAATCTAACTTTATTTCATCAAGGCCATCAAATAGTAACAAAAACATACCTTTTTGTAAGTCTGATAATAACTCGTCTAATTCTAAACCAACATATGCTGTAATGCTTTTATGAATCATATTAATGAGTTTCGAATCGTTACAATTAAATCTTTTCGCAGAAATGAAGACTGGAATCAAATTAGAACAATTATTTGTGTATTTGATTTTCTCAAGTCCATCACATAAGAATAAGTGTTTCATAAACATTGACTTTCCATAACCACCTGGTGCATTTATCGAAATAAAATGGCCATATTTATTTGTGAATTCTTTTGTTGTAGCTATATTTCCTTTAAGCTCATCTTTAGGAGGGTATGAACGTACACCATCTTTTTCTTGGACATACATATCATTTGCCACATATATGTCATAAAAAGATACTTCTTCATATAGAATGGTTTTAATTTTAGACATTTTTTCTCTACTTTTTTCTAGATACTCTTTATAAATTGGTTTTTGAATTCCATTTTTCTGTAATAATTCATTATAAGCTCTATTAAATGTATAGTTAGTCCTACCTTCAGGATCACTATACATTTTTTCTAATACAAAAAAAATAGATTGACATAGTAAGTCAATATCCCTTTCAGTAGATTTAATCTCAAGATTATCAAAACATACACTAACATTTAAATTGCTTTTTACAAAACTAATAAAATTTTTTGGTCTTAAAGGAGAGGGGATAAAATTTTTTGCGTTTTTAAATTTTCTTTCTTTTTCAGTAAATAGGTGAGTAGCATATTTTTTATCATTTTCATACTCATTTAAAAACCTATTAGAACCAAGGGCTTTAAAAACCTCAAAAACAAATTTGTAATGAGGATAGTTTGTATTAAAAGATTCATGCAGTTTATTACAAAATTCTTGAAAAGTCATTATTTCACCTTCCTGGCATCAGTGGCATCATTTGGCATTTACTATTCAACAGTATGACATTTAAGATGCCAATTATTTTTCTTAAAATATACTCGTAATCTTAGTAAATAAACAGCTGTATTTAAAAGATTATTCTTCCGATTATTATATCATAAAATGTCGATAATTGAAATGATAGATATGCATATTTATATGAAGAATATGCATATTTATATGAAGAACTTTATCGGTGTAAAAACCGATTAGATAAGCAATGGAAAGATCAATATCTTGTAGTGGAATACTAGTTCGCAAGAAACTAC